>DASSBE010000024.1:0-4890 GCA_035699065.1 Nocardioidaceae bacterium | reverse complement strand
CTCGTAGTAGTGCTGGGCCAGCCAGGCCGCCGCCTCCGGGAACCAGAACGCCGTGGCCCAGTCGTGCACGCCCGTGAAGCCGTACGGCGTGGTCTCGTTGTTCACGACCCAGCCACGGTTGCCGAACATCTCCTGCGCGGTGACCTCACCCGGTGCGACCAGCGAGTCGACGTAGTCGAAGAGTGGCGCGGTCGTCTCGGACAGGTTCGTGGTCTCGGCGGGCCAGTAGTTCATCTGCAGGTTGATGTTCACGTGGTAGTCGGCGCCCCAGGGTGCGCTCGTGGAGTTGTTCCAGACGCCCTGCAGGTTGGCGGGTAGCGACCCTGCACGCGAGGACGCCACGAGCAGGTATCGGCCGTACTGGAAGTACAGCACCTCCAGCGCCTTGCGAGCGGCCGCGGACGTGGAGCCGTCTTGGTAACCGGCAAGCAGCTCGTCGGTCGGGACGTCGGGCATCTGCTGGCCTACGTCGAGCTTCACCCGGTCGAACAGCTCGGTGTAGTCGGCGATGTGCGCGGAGCGCAGCTGGTCGAACGTCTTCTCCGCAGCGGCATCGACCCGGTCGGTCACCGCGGTATGCGGATCAACGGTTCGATAGTCCGGGTAGACGTCGTCGTAGTTCGTCCCGGCCCCCAGAACCAGGGTCACCGCATCGGCATCCGCGACGGTCACCGACCCGTCGTCGTTGTCGGTCAGCGAGCCACCCTCGTTGAGCACCTGAAGCTGGGTCTCGTACTTCAGGCCGTTGTCGTTCAACGCACCGGACATCGTGATCCGGCCGCCCTCCGCGGTGACGGTCTTGGACCGGTTGTCGGGGGCGGTGACCGCCGTGGTGAAACCGAGTCGGCCGGGCTCGTCGGCGGTGAGTCGTGCGACGATCACGTCGTCGGCCGCGGACGCGAAGTACTCACGGCTGTAGGTCACGCCGCCCGAGGAGTAGGTGACCCCGGCCGTCGCACTGGCGATGTCCAGGTATCGGCGGTAGCCGCTGACGTCGGCGCTGTCCGCGGTCTGTGTCAGGCGCACGTCGCCGAACGTCTGGTAGCCGCCGTAGCCACTCTTGGGCTGGCCGAGCTTCCCGGCCACCCACGACGGATCCACCCGCTTCTCGGCGTTGATCCGGGCCTGGACCTCTTCGAGGGCACCAGGTCGCGGCGAGGTCCAGTTGCCGAAGTTGTAGCCCTGTTTCGAGCCTGGGCCACCGGTCCACAGGGTCTTCTCGTTGAACTGCAGCAGTTCCTGATCGACGCCACCGAAGATGCTGGCGCCCATCGCACCGTTGCCGATCGGCAGCGACTGCGACTCCCAGCTGGTGGCCGGTTCGTCGTACCACAGCGTCATGCCTTGGTGGTCGGCGTCCTTGGTCACGACCGCACCGCGTACGTCGGCTGCCGCAGCGTCTCCCACGGCCAGGGCGTTCGACGGGGGCAGGGACGAGCCCAGCACCAAGGCAACCGCGGGTACCGCCACGGCCACCAACCGGGTCCATCGGGATCGAGATGCTCGCGTATTAGTCATTTCGTGGATTCCTCTACTGCTCTGACTTGGACGTTGCCTGGGATGGGAAGAACGCTCCGCGGATTTTCCAGCCCTGGGCTTTCAGCTGGTCGATGGCCTGGTCGTTGCCGGGGCCGGACAGCGCTGCCGGTGTTCCTGCTCCATAACCGGTGAGAAGGGCGGGACTCTCGCTGGTGCCGTAGCCCCAGACCTCGAGGCTGCCGTCGCAGGTGGTTCCGCGCTTGAACCTGACCGTGGAGCCGGCGGGCAGATTGAGCTCGCGCAGCTGGTTCAGGCTGCTGATCGGCTGCTCGATGCTGCCCTCACCCGCACGCGCAGCATCGCAGTCGACGAAGTACGTCGAACGCGGCTCGACGGGCTCGTCGCTCGCTCCGTACGCAGACACCGAGGCGAGGTGAACCGGCCCGCGCGAGGACGTGATCCGGATCCGCAGTGCGTCGGTGTCGACGGGCGACGGCAACCTCACGATGCGCTGGTAGCCCACCGTGCCGGTGGTGGCGACCTGCTGCCATGACCCGTCGGCCGCGCGGGCGTCGATGGCGAGCGACCGAACCTGTTGACCGCCGTCCGCGATGTCCTCGTTGAGGATCAGCCGGTCGACCCTGTGCTCGGAGCCGAACCGGATGGTGACCTCGCCGGCGGAGGCGCGTTCGCTCTGCCATGAGGTGCGGTGCGTGCCGTCGGTGATCTCGGTGGCCGGCTCACCGTTCGCGATGGTGTCGGCTCCGAGCGCGAGATCGTGCGGGAAGTCGCGCCGCAGATCAGCGTTCCACTCCCCGAGTCTGGCCACGTCGGTCGCCGGCAGCTTGCCCTCCCGGTTCGGCGGGATGTTGAGCAGCAGCACGGAGTTGCGGCCCACGGAGCTGTAATAGATGTTGCTCAGAGCATCGACCGACTTCGGCTGCTGGTTCTCGTGGTAGAACCAGCCCGGCCGGATGGAGACGTCCACCTCCGCCGGCCACCAGGTCAGCTCACGGGCGCCCTGCCGAGCCGCCTTGGCGAGTGCGTCGTCGGTGCCGATCTCCGCTGCGGTCCCGGACGGTACGACGTGCTGTCCACCGTTGTCGTTGTCACCCACGGGCACCGGACTCCACTCGTTCTCACGAGCGAGGCCGTTCTCGTTACCGACCCAGCGGACGTCCGGGCCGGACACGGCGATCGTGGCCTGCGGGGCGAGGTGGCGGATCAGGTCGTAGTAGGCGGCGAAGTCATACGTCTCCTTGCCCGCGTCCGGGATTCCGCCATCAGCTCCGTCGAACCAGACCTCGTCGACCTCGCCGTACTCGGTCAGGACCTCGTAGAGCTGGTTGAGGAAGTAGGCGCCGTAGTCACTGGCGTCGTAGGTGAAGGTCGCGAGGTCGCGGCCCGCCCGGTCGTCGCCGGGCACGAGCGTCGGGATGGTGCGCTCGGTCCGCGCGGAGCCGTTGGCGAACACGCCTTTGTGGTACTGGTTCCAGTCCGCCGGCGACAGGTAGACGCCGACCTTGAGCCCGTAGCGGTGCGCGGACTTGGTGAACATCTCGAGCACGTCACCGTTCCCGTCCCGCCATGAGCTCGAGGCGACGTCGTGGTCGGTGTACCGCGACGGGTAGAGCACGAAGCCGTCGTGGTGCTTGACGGTCAGGATCGCGTAGCGGAAACCGTTGTCGCGCAGGGTGCGCGCCCACTGGTCAGTGTCCAGCTGGGAGGGCTGGAAGAGGTCCGGGTCCTCGTCCCCGTGTCCCCACTCCTGTCCGGTGAACGTGTTCATCCCGAAGTGCAGGAAGGCGGTCTGCTCGGCCTCCTGCCAGGAGACCTGGCGCTCGGTGGGCCGGATCGCCGAGGCCTTGGAGATGACCGAGGCCGCGCACTCGCCCTTGGTGATGCTGATCCGGTGTGCCGGGTCGATGGTGGAGGCGGTACACGGCAGCTGACCGAGTCGCTGGTCGTCGACCCCTGCGCCGGTGCTGATGGCCAGCCCGTACGCCGTACCGCTCGCGCCAAGGAGGAACCGGACGTCGTCACGGGACGCGGTGACACCGGTGACGTCGACCGGATCGCCGACCTGGCCGCCCGCGGCCAAGAGGGTGATGGTGCCTGCGCCCGTGGAGTCCAGGTCGCTGAGCAGCCCGAGGTGGTGGAACGTCAGCCCGGACCGTTCGGTCGGAGCCGGAAGCTCGCGCACGACCTCGACATCTCCGGCAATGATCTTCACCGTGGAGGGGCCGGCACGCTCGAGGCGCACGCCTCCGGCGAGGTCGACCAGCGTGGTGTCACCGGTCAGCACGTCAGGACCGATCACCGCCTCCGCCAACACCGGCTGGCCCAGCGCCTGCGCGCCCAGCGCGGTCGAGTCCCAGGTGAGCCCGCTGTCGGGTCCCGCGAGCTCGAGCATGCCGGGCTGCTCGATGACGCCGCCACGCACCGCGAGGTCGCCGACGACCTTCTCACCGGTACCGGTCTGATAGGTCCCGGAAGCGAGGGTGCCGGAGAACGAGACCTGGAGCAGGTTCTTCACGTAGTTGTCGACCTGCTGGTACTCGATCATCGTGGGCGAGAACGGACCGCTGACGGTCGCGAACCGGGACCTGCGGATGCTGCCGACGAAGCCGCGGGTGAGGCCGGCCGGGTGCACCTCGTTGCCGATCCCGACCAGCTCGTCGAGGCTCGAGGACAGCGCGGCCTTCCCGCCGGTTGGTTCGACGGTAGGCAGCTGCACGCCGTCGAGGTAGGCGATCACGGTGGCCGCGTCCCCGTCGGGCAGGTACGCCACCGAGATCACGTGGGAGGTGCCTGGTTCCGGTACGTCGACCTCCTGCACGCGACTGGCCCAGCTGCCCCCGAGGTTCGTGTCGAACCCGTACCGCAGCTTGCCGCCCTGGTAGCGCACCGTGAAGTTGCCACCGACAGCAAGCAGTGTGCCCATGGTGGTCTGGGACTCCGCCGGGATGAACTCCGCCTCGACCACGAACGGCTCGTCGATGGTCCCAGACCCGAGTGCGACATCCGTCGGTTCGAAGCCGGCACCCTGCCTGCCGCCTCCGAGCACGAGGCCAGCCGTGACGTCGAGGGACTCCTCTCCGGTACGCCGGGTGAGCCGGCCGCTCAGTGTCTCGCCGGTAGCGGCCGTGTAGGAGTTGCCGGAGGAGAAAGACCCGCTGTAGGAAACATCGAGGTGCTCCGCCGGCTCTGCGGACGCACCGACCACCGGCATGGCCGCCACCATGGCGAGCGCGACGGCGGCGACACCGGCTGCCCGGAGCCGGAGGGCACGAGCGGTTCTGCTGGTCATGATGATCCTTCGGTTCGATGTGTCAGTCGATGTGGACCGATCGAGATGCCTCAACGAGCCCGCACCTTGACCTCGGCCAGCGACAACGGGTTGCTGTGCGA
>DASSBE010000023.1:0-4529 GCA_035699065.1 Nocardioidaceae bacterium | reverse complement strand
CGGCGCCATCCACGACCTGGTGCGGAACAACGGCGCGACAGCTATGCAGTACGGCTCCGGCCAGGGCGACCCGGTGCTCCGCGACCAGATCTGTGACGTGATGCGGCTCGAGGGCATCGAGGCGCATCCCGACGACGTCGTGGTCACGGTCGGCTCGCAGCAGGCGGTCGACCTGGTCACCCGGATCTTCTGCGACCCCGGCGACGTGGTGATCTGCGAGGCCCCGTCGTACGTCGGCGCGCTCGGTGTGTTCAAGGCCTACGAGTGCGACGTGGTGCACGCTGCGATGGACGAGCACGGCCTGGTCCCCGACGCCTTGCGCCAGGCGATCCGGGCGGTGCGCGCTGCGGGGAAGACGATCAAGTTCCTGTACACGATCCCGAACTACCACAACCCGGCCGGCGTCTCGATGGCCCCGCGGCGGCGGCCCGAGGTGCTCGAGATCTGCCGTGAGGCCGACATCCTGGTCCTCGAGGACAATCCGTACGGCCTGCTCGGCTTCGACGACGAGCCGTACCGCGCTCTGCGTGCCGACGAGGCCGAGGGCGTGATCTATCTCGGCTCGTTCTCCAAGACGTTCGCTCCCGGGTTCCGGGTGGGCTGGGCACTGGCGCCGCACGCGGTGCGCGAGAAGCTGGTCCTGGCGCAGGAGTCCGCGACGCTGTGCCCGCCGTCGTTCTCGCAGATGGCGGTCTCGTCCTACCTGGCCGGCCACGACTGGCAGGGCCAGGTCAAGCAGTTCCGGGAGATGTACCGCGAGCGTCGCGACGCGATGGTGGACGCGCTCGAGGACATGATGCCGGCCGGTGCGCGCTGGAACGTGCCGGACGGCGGGTTCTACGTGTGGCTGACCCTGCCCGACGGTCTCGACGCGAAGGCGATGCTGCCCCGGGCGGTGACCGCGCGGGTGGCCTACGTGCCGGGCACCGCGTTCTTCGCCGACGGGTTCGGTGCGCAGAGCATGCGGCTCTCGTACTGCTACCCGACCCCGGAACGGATCCGGGAGGGCGTGCGCCGCCTGGTCGGTGTGATCGACGAGGAGATGGACCTCCGGCACACGTTCGGTGCGTCGGCGCCCACGCTGCGCCGCGGCTACGAAGCCCCCAACACCGATCTCACCTGAGCAGGAGCAGCTGACATGGAGCAACACGAGGGCAGGGTCGTCGTACTCGCCGGTGGCCTGTCGCACGAGCGGGACGTCTCGCTGCGCTCCGGACGCCGGGTGGCCGAGGCGTTGCGTGACGCGGGTGTCGAGGTCGAGGAGCGCGACGTCGACGCCGCCCTGCTGCCGGCCCTGCGCGACGACCCTCCCGCCTGCGTGCTGCCGCTGCTGCACGGGGAGACGGGTGAGGACGGCGCGCTGCGGGAGGTGCTCGAGCTGCTCGGCGTCGCCTACGTCGGCTCCGTCCCCGCCGCGTGCCGGGCGGCGTTCGACAAGCCGGTCGCCAAGGAGGTGGTCGCCCGTGCCGGACTGAACACGCCGCGCGGGGTGGCCCTTCCGCACGAGACCTTCCGCGAGCTCGGTGCGGCCGCGGTGATGGACGCGATCGTGGCCTCGCTCGGCCTCCCGGTGATCGTGAAGCCGACCAAGAGCGGCTCGGCGCTGGGCTGCACACTGGTGCGCGGGGCGGAGGCCCTGGCCGGTGCGATGGTTCACGCCTTCGCCTACGGCCAGACGGCCCTCGTGGAACGGTTCGTCGAGGGTGCCGAGGTCGCCGTACCCGTGGTGGACACCGGGGATGGTCCACGCGCGCTGCCCGTGGTGTCGATCGAGCCGGACGGCGGGGTCTACGACTACACCGCCCGCTACACCGCCGGCAGCACCGAGTTCGTCGTTCCCGCCAAGCTGTCCGACGAGCTGGCGGCCGAGTGTGCGCGGGTCGCGGTCGCCGCGCACGAGGCGCTCGGGCTGCGAGACCTTTCCCGCTCGGACCTGATCATCGACGCCGAGGGCGTCGTATGGTTCCTGGAGGTCAACGTCGCCCCGGGGCTGACCGAGACGTCGACCGTGCCGCTGGCGGTGCAGGCGGCCGGCCTGGATCTCGGGCAGCTGATGGCCGGCCTGGTCCGTACCGCCATGTCCCGAACGACTCGCTGACCGCACTCACCCAGGAGAGCCACGTTGCGCGACCTCACCTACCCGCCGATCATCCTGACCGCCAGGGCCGCGTTCAAGGCGCTCGGTCTGCGCTTCCAGATGACGGGCACGGAGCACATCCCGCGGGACGGCGGGGCACTGCTGGCGTTCAACCACGTCTCCTACGTCGACTTCGTCCTCGGCGGGTTCGCCGCCCAGCCGTCGAAGCGGCTGGTCCGGTTCATGGCCAAGCGGGAGATCTTCGACCACCGGATCGCCGGACCGGTGATGCGTTCGCTGCACCACATCAACGTGGACCGCTCCGAAGGGATCAGCTCCTACCACGAGGGGCTGCGCTACCTCGCGATGGGCGAGATCGTGGGGATCTTCCCGGAGGCGACGATCTCGCGCAGCTTCGAGATCAAGGCGATCAAGTCGGGTGCGACGCGGATGGCGGCCGAGGCCGGGGTGCCGCTGATCCCGGTGATCCTGTGGGGCACCCAGCGGATGATGACCAAGGACCACCCCCGCGACTTCTCCCGCGGGAAGACGATCGCGATCTCGGTCGGTGAACCGCTGCACCCCACCGGGGCGAACCCGGCGTCCGAGACCGACGAGCTCCGCTCCGCGATGAGCACGATCCTCGACCGGACGATCCGGGCCTACCCGGCGCAGGAGCAGCCGCCCGGTTCCTGGTGGCTTCCCGCGTCGTACGGCGGGTCCGCACCCACCCCGGACAAGGCCCGGGAGCTCGATGCGGCCGAACAACGGGCCCGCGCCGAGCGTCGTCGGCAGCTGCGTGCCCAGAAGCCGGCGGACTCCTAGATGTCGGGGGCTCCTCGGACCTCGACGATGACCGACTGCTCGGGCAGGCGCCCGCCGACCGGGTCGAGGCGGCCCCGCAGCATGGTGGCGAGGTAGACCGCGGCGAGCAGCGAACCGGCCGTCATCGCGACGAACATCAGCCGCCAGTCGACCAGCGTCACCAGGAGCGCACCGGTGGCGATCGACAGCGCCTGGGGCGTGGTGACGAGCACCTCGGTGGCCGTGGAGACCCGGCCCATCAGGTGCCCGGGCGTCTGCTTCTGCAGCATCGTGTTGTAGGCGACGATCAGCACCGGGATGCCGGCGCCCAGCACCGCGGTCGCCGCCAGCAGCATCCACACCTGCGTGGACGCCGCGACGCCACCCAACCCGGCGGCGAGCAGGAGCAGGCCGACGATGATCGCCTTCGGCTCTCCCAGCAGGCGGATCACCCGGCTGGAGAGCAGACCGCTGACGATGGCGCCCGCACCCTGGACGCTGAGCACCGGGCCGACGAACTCGACCGGCTTGTCGAACGCCTCGACCACCGCGTACACCGCGGACTCGGAGAACCCGAGCACCAGCAGGCAGATCGAGAGGCTCAAGGTGGCGTGCAGCAGGGTGGGGGTACGGCGGATGTGGGTGACTCCGGCCGCGACCTCGGCCCGCCAGTGCAAGGCTGCGCGTTCCTCGCGCTGCTCCACCACCCGCAGCGAGCCGATCGCCGCCGCGGCGACCAGGAACGTGACCGCATCGATCGCGGCCACCCAGGCACCGCCGGCCAGCGCGAACAGCGTGGCCCCGGCCAGTGGGCCGACCAGCCGGAACGCCTCCCGGGTGATCGACAGCGACGCGTTCGCCTCGACCAGCACGTCCTCGGGCAGCATGTCCTTGAGCAGACCGTTCAGTGCCGCCGGGACGACCACGAACGAGACGCCGTAGCAGAACGCGACCGAGTAGATGATCCAGACGTCGCTCGCGTCGCGGACCAGGAGCAGTGGGAGTACAGCGAGCGCGGAGCCGATGTTCGCCCAGACCAGGAACACCCGCCGCGGGACACGGTCCACGACGTACCCGAACAGCGGGGCGACCAGGGCCGGGAGGGTCAACCACAAGAAGGTCAGGCCGGCCGCGCCGTTGGAGTCGGTGAGCCTCTTGACCCACATGCTCAGCACGATCAGCATCAGCGAGTCGCCGAACATGCTCGCGCTCAGGCCGAGGTGCAGCCGCTTGAACCCGACGGTGGCGAATGCTGCCTTGATCATCGGACCGGCCCGTTCGGCACCATCCACCCGACCAGCGACATCAACCGGGCGCCTTCGGGCCGGGTCGTCGGGTCGCGCAGCCGGTCGGCGTGGGTGAGGAAGAGCTCGACCAGCTGCTCGGAGAGCAGCTTGGCCTCCTCGGTGGTGAGCCAGAGCTTCGACTCGACCACCGTGGTGGCCTCGCGCCACTCGACGGGTTCCCGGTCCTGGCTCGCGCGGGCCGCGCGCAGCCGCTGGATCTCCCGCTCGAGAAGCATGTCCGTGAGGGCGTCGCCGGCCGCGCTGGTCTCGGTGTCGTCCCCGGGCTCACCCCAGACCAGTCCCTCGCTGACCGCCCGCCAGGGCCGGTTCCGGCCGGTCCCACCCGGCGCTTCCCGCACGAA
>DASSBE010000022.1:0-3352 GCA_035699065.1 Nocardioidaceae bacterium | reverse complement strand
GCCATGTCCGCTTCGAGGACCTCGGCGCACTCGCCAAGGCCGTCGAGACCGTGGTGGACGAGCGGGAGTGGGACGGCATCCGGGTCGACGCCGTCGACGGTGTCGTGTTCGAGCCGACCGAGACGTACCTCACGCTGGCGAACTGGCGCCATGGTTTCGAGACGCCTCGTTCCCTTCGAGGCGGGCTCGTTCCTCGCCCTCCTCAGGGCGCCGCCTCGGCTCCTCAACCAGCGCCTAGCGACTACACCGGGCAGGACATCTACTACCGGTCGCTCCAGGCGCGCGAGACCGACATGTTGACGATCTACGACTACCTCTGGCGCTGGGACACCGACTGGTTCTGGTGCTCGCGCGCGTTCGGCGCCCAGCACCCGCGGGTCCGGCGATGGTGGCCCCGGCGCTACCGGCGCAGCGACGTCTACCACAAGCTCGTCGGACTGGAGAACCGGTTCGGCGTGATGGCCCACATCGACGCGGCCCGCGGGAAGCCGGCGCGCGAGCGGGTGATCCAGGACGTCGAGATCCCGGTCGAGCGTCTCGCGGAGTTCCTGGCCTGGTTCGACGAGCACGTGGCGATGCGGCCGGTGTGGCTGTGCCCGCTGCGGCTGCGTGAGCCTGCCGGCCCCGTGAGCGCACGCAGCTGGCCGTCGTACCCGCTGGTCGCCGGGACCACCTACGTCAACGTCGGATTCTGGGGCACGGTGCCGATCGCCGAGGGCGCGCAGGACGGCGACCTGAACCGGGCCATCGAACGACGCGTCACCGAGCTCGGCGGGCACAAGTCGCTGTACTCCGACGCGTACTACGACCGCGCGACGTTCGACCGGCTCTACAACGGCGCGAACCACGCAGCGGTGAAGAAGCACTACGATCCCTCCGACCGGTTGACCGGTCTGTACGAGAAGGCGGTGAAGCGACGATGACCACCACGAGCGCCAGGCCCTCGAGCACGACGGCCAGCATCACCATCGGACAGGCCATGTCGAGCCTGATGTCTGGTGGTCTGCCGTTCCGTTTCACGGCGTACGACGGGAGCAGCGCGGGCCCCGAGGACGCGAAGATCCGGCTCCACCTGCGCAACCAGCGCGGGCTGTCCTACATCCTGACCGCCCCCGGTGACCTCGGCATGGCCCGGGCCTACGTCTCGGGGGACCTCGACGTGGAGGGCGTGCACCCCGGCGACCCGTACGACGCGATGGTGATGCTGATGCGGCACCTGAAGTTCCGGGTGCCCACGCCGGGCGAGGCGCTCCGGATCGTGCGCAGCCTCGGGTTCAGCCACCTCAAGCCACCGCCCCCGCCCCCGCAGGAGCACCTGCCCAAGTGGCGCCGCGTGCTCGAGGGAATGCGGCACTCCAAGGAGCGGGACGCGGCGGTCATCCACCACCACTACGACGTGTCGAACAGGTTCTACGAGAAGGTCCTCGGCCCCTCGATGACCTACACCTGCGCCTGCTACCCGGACGAGAGCGCGACCCTTGAGGAGGCGCAGGCCAACAAGTACGACCTGGTGTGCCGCAAGCTCGGTCTCGAGCCCGGGATGCGGCTGCTCGACATCGGCAGCGGCTGGGGCGGGATGGTCCGGCACGCGGCGCGCGAGTACGGCGTCGAGGCGGTCGGGGTCACCTTGTCCCGCGAGCAGGCGACCTGGGCGCAGGAGGCGATCAAGCGGGAACGCCTCGACGACCGGGCCGAGGTCCGGTTCGGGGACTACCGCGACGTGATGGACACCGGCTTCGACGCGGTCAGCTCGATCGGCCTCACCGAGCACATCGGGGTGCGGAACTACCCGTCGTACTTCGGCTTCATCAAGGCGAGGCTGCGCACCGGCGGCAGACTGCTCAACCACTGCATCACCCGCCCGGACAACAGGTCCACCGACACCGGGGCGTTCATCGACCGGTACGTCTTCCCCGACGGTGAGCTGACCGGCTCGGGGCGGATCATCACCTCGATCCAGGACGCCGGGCTCGAGGTCCGCCACGAGGAGAACCTCCGCGAGCACTACGCGATGACGCTGGCCGGCTGGTGCCGCAACCTCGAGACGCACTGGGACGAGTGCGTGGCCGAGGTCGGTGAGGGCACCGCGAAGGTGTGGGGACTCTACATGGCCGGGTCCCGGTTGTCGTTCGAGCGCAACGAGATCCAGCTGCACCAGGTGCTCGCGGTGAAGACCGACGAGAACGGCCGGGCGGACTTCCCGCTGCGGCCCACGTGGCTGAGCTGAGCCCACCGGCAGCGGCAGATCCGGGGCCGGTGCGCGGCTTCGGCTCCGCGGCGCTCGTGCTCGGCGGGGCCGCACTGTTCGGGACCGTCGGTACGGCACAGCTCCTGGGGCCCGATGTCCCGGCGCCCCAGCTGGCCGCGGCGCGTCTGCTGCTGGCCGCAGCCGTGTTCGTCCTGGTCGCCGTGGCCACCCGGCAGGTCGCGGGCCTGGTCACCGGGTGGCGACAGCCGGCGACGTGGTTCGCGGCCCTCGGCCAGGCGGGCTTCAACCTGTGCTTCCTGGGTGCGATGAACCAGGCCGGTGTCGCGGTCGGGACGCTGGTGGCGATCGGTGCCACGCCGATCCTGACCGGTCTGGCCACCCGTCACGTGTCGCGGCTGTGGCTCGTCGCGACCTGCATCGCGGTGGGTGGGCTGGCGCTGCTGGTCGGCGGTCAGCTGCGGACCGAGTCGGCGCCCTCGACCGCGGGGATCGTGCTGGCTCTCGGCGCCTCCGCGAGCTACGCCACCTACATCATCGCCGGCAACGCTGCCGCCTCCCGAGGCCTGGAGCTGCAGTCCTACCTCGCGGTCACGTTCACGATCGCCGCGGTGCTGACCTTCCCGCTGCTGCTCGTCGGTGAGGTCGCCTGGGCCTGGACCGGACCGGGGGCGCTGCTGGTGGTCTACCTCGCCCTCGTGCCCACCGTGTTGGCCTACAACCTCTTCAACCGTGGGCTGCACGGCGTCCGGCCGAGCACCGCCTCGACGCTGGGGCTGATCGAGCCGGTGGTGGCGGCGCTGCTGGCCGTGCTGCTGGTCGACGAGCGGCTCAGTCCGGCGGGGGTCGTCGGCGCGGTCCTCATCGTCACCGGGCTGCTGCTGATCGTGCGCTCGGCCGGGTCGCGGGAACGGGTGCCGGTCGAGCTCGGCTGAGGAAGCGATTCGCCGCCCGCCCGTGTCGTGGTGGACAATGCGCGTCGTGCCTGAACCGTTCCGTAGCGGGTTCGCCTCGTTCGTCGGCCGTCCCAACGCCGGCAAGTCGACCCTGACCAACGCACTGGTCGGCACCAAGGTCGCGATCACCTCCTCGCGCCCGCAGACCACGCGCACCGTCGTACGCGGAATCGTGCACCGTCCCGACGCG
>DASSBE010000021.1:0-11080 GCA_035699065.1 Nocardioidaceae bacterium | reverse complement strand
CGGCAAGCAAGCGGACGGGAGATGCCCCCACCGAGCCGCTAGTCCGGCCTGCCCGCACGCGCCCGGTCGAGCCGCTTCATCGCCGGCGTGGCGGCGATGCCGTGCGTGAACACCGACAGGCCGACGGTGAACCCCACCGTGGCCCACAGCAGCTGATGGTTCCCGAAGTCGGCCTGGCCGGTGGCATAGGCGAGATAGAACAGCGAGCCGACGCCACGTACCCCGAAGAAGGCGACGGCCACCCGCTCACGGGGCAGCAGGGAGTTGTCCCCGATCCGGTCCTCGCCCCGGCCGACCCACAAGGCTGCGAGCGCCATCACCGGACGGATCAGGAAGACCAGCAGCACGCCGACCAGTACACCTTCCCAGGTGAGGTTGCGCAGCATGCCGTTGGTCATCGCCACGCCCAGGAACAGGAGGACGACGAGAGTGAGCAGGCGTTCCAGTCGCTCGATGATCTGGTGCATGTGCACGTGGTAGTCGTGCCCGCGCTCGGCCGAGCGCAAGGTGAGGGCACAGGTGAACACGGCGACGAAGCCGTAGCCGTGGGCGAGCTCGGCGAACCCGTAGGAGAGCAGGACCGCCGCAAGCGCCAGCAGCGGTTCCCCGGTCTCGGCGAGCCTCAGTGACGGTTTCGGCGCGCCGAAGGCCACCTTCGCCAACACCCAGCCGACCACTGTCCCGATCGCCACGGCGACCACGATCTTCCCGACGAGCTCCCAGCCGACCCACCGCAACCCCCAATCCGACACGGGGCCGAGCGTGGCCATCAGGATGGCGGCGTAGACGAACGGGAATGCCAGTCCGTCGTTGAGCCCCGCCTCCGAGGTCAGCGCGAAGCGCACCTCGTCGCCCTCGTCGATCTGCTCCGCGTCGTCGGCTCCCGAGGACGTGGGGCCTTCGACCTGGACGTCGGAGGCGAGCACCGGGTCGGTCGGCGACAGCGCCGCTCCGAGGAGCACCGCAGCGGCCGGGGCAAGGCCCATCACCCACCACCCCAGCAGCGCCACGGCCGTGATGCACAACGGCATCGCGAACCCCAACAACCGCCAGGTGGCGCCCCAGCGCTTCCACGTCGTCCAGGACCGCCAGCTCAGCCCACGGTCGAGTGCCAGCCCGACACCCATCAGTGCGATCAGGACGGTGAACTCGGTGAGGTGCTCGGTGAAGGCACGGTGGTCCACGGGCGAGACGTCCATCCCATCGAAGGCAGGGAGCAGCCCGATCAGCGCACCCACCACCAGCAGCACCATCGGCGCGGACACCGCTACTCGCCGCAGAAGCTGCGGCAGGACCACCGCCAGCAGCAGGGATCCCCCAGCGAGGAGGTAGAACAGCTCGACGCTCATGCGCCCTCGGCGAGCGACGGCAGCGGCATCGTCTCGTTGCCGACGAAGGTGAGGGAGTCCACCCGTGCGACATACCCAGATTTCCACGGGTGTACGCCGCGCCGGTGTCCGCCGCGAGAAGGTTTAGCCGGGATCGGACCCGGTTACCACTCGTTTGCCCGGCAGCGTCCGGGCGGCCATGAATCCGCAGCAGGACGAGGTGAGACCCGCATGACCTCCGTGAATGTCTCCGTCATCTACTACTCCGCGACCGGAACCACCCAGGCGATGGCCGAGCGGCTGAGCCAGTCCGCGGAGAAGTCGGGCGCCGAGGTGCGGCGTCGCCACGTCGCCGAGCTCGCACCCGACGAGGTCATCGAGCAGGTCGGCCAGTGGGCCCAGCACCGCGAGCAGATCAAGGACGAGCCGGTCGCCACCCCGGACGACGTGATCTGGGCCGACGTCGTCCTGTTCGGCTCGCCCACCCGCTTCGGGAACGTGGCCAGCCAGCTGAAGCAGTTCATCGACACCCTCGGACCGCAGTGGGGCCAGGGCTTGCTCGCCAACAAGGTGTACGCCGGCTTCACGTCCTCCCAGACCAAGCACGGCGGCCAGGAGTCGACGCTGCTTGCCCTCTACAACACCATCCACCACTTCGGCGGGCTCATCGTGTCCCCCGGCTACACCGACCCGATCAAGTTCGCGGACGGCAACCCGTACGGCGTCAGCCACGTGACCGGCCCGAACAACGACGAGGAGCTCGGTACGACGGAGTTCGACGCCCTCGACCACATGGCAGAGCGGGCCGTGCACGTCGCCCGCATGCTCAAGGCCGGTGAGAACGGGAGCTGACCGCCCGGTCCTGTTACCGAAGTGTGGCGTCCCTGAGCACCTGACGTTGCCATGGCGTGCATCGTGGCTCCCTAGCGTTTACCCCACAAGATCCACCAAACCGGGAGAAACGCTGATGACCAGCTCGACCACCACCCGCCGCAAGATCCTCGTGCCACTCGCCACACTGCTGGCCGCGGGTGCGATCGCCGTCGGCTCGGGCGCGACCTTCACCTCCACCTCGCAGAACGTCGGCAGCAGCTACACCACCGGCACCCTGAAGCAGACCAACAGCCAGGCCGACTCCGCCATCTTCGACCTGGACAACCTGAAGCCGGGCGACACGCTCACCGGCACCGTCACGATCACCAACTCGGGCACGCTGCCCGCGGCGTTCGAGCTCACCGAGGGCGCGGTCGTGAACGAGTTCGACGACCACCTGACGATGACGGTCACCGAGGGCACGACGCCGGTGTGGTCCGGCAGCTTCGGCACGCTGGCGACCCAACCGCTCGGCGACGCCGCCTGGGCAGCCGGTGAGGCACACACCTACACGTTCGCGGTCTCCCTCGACGACACGGCCGGCAACGAGTACCAGGACAAGACCGCCGGAGCGACCTACACCTGGAACGCCGTCCAGACCGACGGTGAGACCAGGTCCACCTCCTGACCCAGGATCTCGGTGGGGCCGCCATGGGGCGGGAGGCGGCCCCGCCGATCACGTCAGTCCGCAAGATCCGATCGAGCACCCAGGCGAGCCGATGAGCATGAACGAGCGTCACAGCACCGCTGACCGGGTGCTCTCCGGGTTGGTCAACCTCGCCTCGGTCCTCGTCGTCCTGGGCGCCGTTGCGTTCCTGGCCCCCAGCCTGATGGGCTACGAGCGCTACGTGATCGTCGGTGACTCGATGTCGGGCACCTTCGACCGAGGCTCGGTCGCCTTCGAGAAGCCGGTTCCGGTCGGCGACCTCGAGGTCGGCGACGTGATCACCTACATGCCGCCCGCGGAGTCCGGGCTCAGCAACCTGGTCACCCACCGGATCAAAGCCATCCGGCGTACGTCGGACGGGGCCACCGTGTTCCGCACCCAGGGCGACGCCAACGCGGACCCGGATCCGTGGAAGTTCCAGCTCGACGCGCTGACCCAGCCCCGGCTGGAGATGACCGTGCCGTACGTCGGCAACCTGTTCATCGCGCTGGCCGACCGGTCCATCCGGATCTACGTGGTCGGCATCCCGGCCGGCCTGATCGCCGCCTTCAGCCTGGTCGAGCTCGTCCGGGCGCTGCGTCCTCGCCGTGCCGCCAGGCCCTCACTCGGAGTCTGAACCACCATGTCGCGCAGCTCTGTGCTCGTCGTCGCCTGCCTGGTGCTGGCCACGCTGAGCTTCGGGATGCCCGAGGCGTCGACCGCAAGCTTCACCGCCCGGACGACGAACCCCTCCAGCCGGATCTCGTCGGCGGCGGACTGGACGCCGCCCGTGGTCAGCGTGAACAGCCCCGGCAGCACCGTGACCGGGAACGTCGACGTGTCGGCGTCGGCGCACGACGTGGACAGCGCGATCGCGACCGTGCAGGTCCAGGTCGCCGCCACCAACGGCAGCTGGGTCACACTGTGCACGTCCAGCTCGGCGCCGTACCGGTGCACCTGGGACTCTCCGGCCTTCGCCGACGGGGGCTACCGTCTCCGTGCGGTCGCCACGGACACAGCCGGATACTCCGCCACCTCCGACACCGTCACCGCCACTGTGCTGAACACCGCGGTTGTCGTCCTGGGCCACCCCGGTGCGCTCGTGAAGGCCAGCGTCCCGCTGAGCGCCCGCGTCAGCGACGCCGGGCCCCGTCCGGCCTCCCTCGGCATCGAGTACCGGCTCGCCGGCGGGCTCGGCCCCTGGACCCGCGCCGGCGGCTGTGCGTCGTCGGGAGCGACCGTGCTGGACTGCACCTGGGACACCACCACGGTCGGCTCGGACTATTACGACCTGCGGGCCATCGCGGTGATCGGCTCGACGACCTATACCGACACGGTCACCGATGTCCTGGTCGACAACGTCGCACCGGCCGTGAGCATGACCGATCCCGGTTCACCGCTGCGCGGCACGGTCACCGTGGCGGCAACCGCCGTCGACGACGAGTCCGGTGTGGCACGGGTGCTGATCGACTACTCCAGTGGCTCGGGCTGGACCACCGCCTGCACACTCGGCGTGGCGCCGTTCACCTGTCGCCTCGACACCACGAAGCTCGCCGACGGGTCGTACGCGTTCCGGGCCACCGCCGTCGACAACGCCGGCAACACCAGGACGTCGGCGACCGTCTCGAACAGGACCGTCAACAACACGGTGGCCTCCGTGTCGATGGAGGACCCGGGCGCCTACCTCAGCGGCACCGTCGCGCTGGCGGCGAGCGCGAGCTCGACCAACGGCATCGGCTCGGTCAGCATCCAGCGCCGTCGTGCGGGCTCTGGCTTCACCGACGTGTGCACCGACACCACGGCGCCGTACTCCTGCAGCTGGGACACCACCAAGGAGCTCGACGGCGACTACGACCTGCGGGCGGTGCTCACCGACTCCCGCGGCACGACGCTCACCTCCGACGTCCTGACCGGGCGACGGGTCGACAACAGCCCGCTGCGCGGAGCCGACGTGCAGACCGTGAACGCGGGTACGGCGCCCGGCCGGATGGACCTCGGTGACCAGATCGTCTTCAGCTACACCGCGCAGGTCGCACCCGGATCGGTCCTCGGCGGCTGGACCGGCGCCGCGCAGAGTGTGAACGTGCGGTTGCGGGACGGCCGCCTCGTCGGCCTGCCGGGCAGCGAGGACGTGCTCGACGTGCAGACCGCTGCCGGCAAGGCGGTGAACCTCGGATCGGTCAACCTCCGCCAGGACTACGCGAAGAAGAGCAAGACCATCATCTACGCCGGAAGCCAGATGGTCGCCACCACGGCCCTCGTCAACGGCCAGCCGCGGACGGTGGTCACGGTGACGCTCGGCGTGCCGTCGCTGAGCGCTGTCGCCACCGCGGGGGCCGCTGCCACCATGGTGTGGACACCGTCGGGTGCGGCGACCGATCTGGCCGGCAAGCCCTGCTCGACCGCGCCTGTGTCCGAGTCCGGCGCCACGGACAAGGACTTCTGATGATCATGTCGATGCGCACGCGTCGTGCGCGGATGGCCGCGCTCTCGGTGCTCCTGCTCGGTGTGGCGTACCTGGTGCAGGTGCCCCGGCTCACCGGGCTCGCGGCCTACCTCGGTGTGCTGGCGGGCGCCGGTGTCGCGGTTGCCTTCCTCGCCGCCGCCCGGCTGTGGTGGGGAGGCCACGGGGACGGACGGCTCCTGGCGACCTGCCTCAGTGTGGTCGGACTGGTCGGCCACCTGCTCAACTACGTGGCCGGCGTCCCCGGCGCCAGCTCGATCCGCGGGCAGGTGAGCGACGCCAGCGTCGTGGCCGTCATCCTCGAGCTCAGCACGCTGGGGCTTCTCGTCGTGGACGCGCTGCGTCGCCCTGCGGCTCCGCAGCGGAGGCCCCCCTATGCTCTCTGAGATGGCGCACCGGATTCTTCTTGTCGAGGACGACGACGGCATCGCGGTCCCGCTGGTCCGCACCCTCGAACGCGAGGGCTACGAGGTCGAGCGCCGGGCGGAGGGCCTGGCCGCGGTCGAGAGAGTGACCGCGGGAGACATCGACCTGATGATCCTCGACCTCGGCCTGCCCGACGTGGACGGTCTGGAGGTCTGTCGCCGGGTTCGGGCCGGCGGGTCGAGCTGCGTGATCCTGATCCTCACCGCCCGTGCCGGCGAGCTGGACCGGGTGGTCGGGCTCGACGTGGGCGCCGATGACTACCTGGCCAAGCCGTTCGGCCTGGCGGAGCTGCTGGCCCGAACCCGTGCGCTGCTGCGCCGTCGCGCGGGCAGCGTCTCAGCCGACTCCGCGGCCTCCGCCGGGCCCTCGCCGGACGGTCTGCGCCTCGACGTGCAGGCCCGCCGGGTGTGGGTCGGTGACGACGAGGTGGCGCTGACCACCAAGGAGTTCGACGTCCTCGCACTGCTCGACGAGGACCGTGGTGCCGTGGTGACCCGGGAGCGCCTGATGGACGAGGTCTGGGACGCCAACTGGTACGGCTCCACCAAGACTCTCGACGTCACCATCGGCCGCCTGCGCCAGAAGCTCGACGACAGGAGCTCACCTGTCGCGGTGGTGACCGTCCGGGGTGTCGGGTTCCGGCTCGAGGACCCACACCCCGATGCGTGAGCGGCTCGTCGCCGGGTTCGTCGGTCTCGCCGTGGTCTGTGTGGTCGTGTTCGCCATCTCGCGCGTCTTCACCGTGCTCCAGGTCGTGCCCCGCAACCTCGAGCAGACCTTGGACGGCACTGCCGCGCTGATCGCGGCCGTCGTCGCCGACCGTGAGTCGACCGGCCAGCCGGTGACCGCGGACTACCTGGGAGAGCTGCTCAACGACTCGGAGCACGTGGTGCTCGTCCAACCGGGCGAGGAGCGGATCGAGGCCGGAGCCAGCATCGACCCGGAGCTGAAGAACCTCGTCGTCTCCGAGCCGGTCGACGGCGGAGGCAAGGTCACGCTCACGCTGTCCGGGGAGGTCCTCGACGAGGCCGTGGCCGCCCGGATCCTGCCGGTCGCGACCGTCGGGGTCTCACTGATCCTCTTCGCCGCCCTGGTCGGGCTGGTGCTGGCGCGGCGGATGTCGCGACCGTTCCGCGAGCTGGCCGGCTACGCCGACGAGTTCGGACGGGGTCGCTTCGACGTCGACATCCCGCACTACTCGATCCCCGAGGCGGAGGAGATCGCGGTGGCCATGCGTGAGGCGGCGGCCGAGGTCAGCGAGCTGGTCCGCCGTGAGCGCGAGTTCGCCGCGAACGCCTCGCACCAGCTGCGCACCCCGATCACCGCGATGCGCCTCGAGCTCGAGGACCTCACCATGTGGCCGGACACGCCGCCCCCGGTCAGGACCCAGCTCGACCGGGCGGTGCAGGAGGTCGACCGGCTCAGCTCGACGGTCGACGAGCTGCTGGACCTGGCCCGCGGGCGGCGGGTCGACACGCTCATCGACATCAACCTGAGCGCGGTAGTGGCCGACGTGGTCGAGCGGTGGCGCCCCCGGGCCGGCGCCGCCGGACGGAGCATCGAGTACGACGGACGTCGGCCGGTCGCGGTCAGGCTCGCCGCCGGACCGATCTCGCAGGTCCTCGACGCGCTGGTGGAGAACGCGGTCAAGCACGGCACCGGCACGATCACGGTCTCGGTGGCCGAGCCGGACCACTACGTGACTATCTCGGTGCGCGACCAGGGTCGCCGGACGATCGACAACGACATCTTCACCCGGCACGTCCGCGGTGAGCACAGCCAGGGGCACGGGATCGGGCTGGCCGTGGCCACCGAGATGGCGGAGGCGATCGGTGGCCATCTCGCCCTGGACCCCGATGAGCGGACCACGTTCAGCCTGATGCTTCCCAGGTCCTGACTCGCCGATCCGGCATTCAAGACGGCTCGTGGGGCGTCGGGCGGGCGAGGCTACGGTTGCCGGACGAGGGTGGTGCCGATCCATACCTGGAAAGAGGAGTGACATGACCTACCGTCCCGAGACGCTGGCGGTTCACGCGGGACAGGAAGAGGCCGATCCCGCGACGAACTCCCGCGCTGTCCCGATCTACCAGACCACGTCCTACGTCTTCAACGACACCGAGCATGCGGCGAACCTGTTCTCGCTGGCCGAGCCGGGCAACATCTACACCCGGATCATGAACCCGACCCAGTCGGTGTTCGAGGACCGGATGACCCAGCTGGAGGGTGGCGTCGGGGCACTCGCCACCGCCTCCGGTTCGGCAGCCACCACCTACGCCGTACTCAACCTGACCTACGCCGGCGACAACATCGTCGCGCTGTCCACGTTGTACGGCGGCACCTACGCCCTGTTCGCGCACACCCTGCCGCAGTTCGGCATCGAGGTCCGGTTCGTCGACCCGGACAAGCCCGAGGAGCTCGCGAAGCACGTCGACGAGAAGACCCGCGCCGTGTTCGCCGAGACGGTCGGCAACCCGAAGATCAACGTGGTCGACATCCGTGCCTGGGCCGACGCCGCGCACGCGCAGGGCCTGCCGCTGCTCGTGGACAACACCGCGCCGACCCCGTTCCTGTGCCGGCCGTTCGACCTCGGCGCGGACGTGATCGTGCATGCCGCGACGAAGTACATCGGCGGCCACGGCACCTCCATCGGCGGGGTGATCGTCGACTCCGGCAACTTCGACTGGACCGCCCACGCCGACCGGTTCCCAGGCCTGA
This sequence comes from Nocardioidaceae bacterium, assembly GCA_035699065.1. GTDB lineage: Bacteria > Actinomycetota > Actinomycetes > Propionibacteriales > Nocardioidaceae > Nocardioides_C. The sequence continues at coordinate 2,628 of DASSBE010000021.1, read as the reverse complement.
CCCGGCCCGACGGCGCCTATCACGGCGTGGTGTGGACCGAGGCCGTCGGCAACCTCGCCTACATCATCCGGGCACGGACAGTGCTGCTGCGCAACACCGGTGCCGCGATCGCGCCGCTCAACTCATGGCTGTTCCTGCAAGGGCTGGAGACGCTGCACCTGCGGATGGAGCGGCACAGCGAGAACGCGCTCAAGGTCGCGCAGTTCCTGCAGGGCCACGACGCGGTCTCCTGGGTCAGCTACCCCGGCCTCGACGGGGACGCCTACAAGGCGACCGCGGACAAGACCCTGACCGGCCGCGGCTACGGGGGCATCCTGAGCTTCGGGCTCAAGGCCGGCCGCGAGGGAGGCAAGAAGTTCATCGAGGCGCTGGAGCTGTTCAGTCACCTGGCGAACATCGGTGACACGAAGTCGCTCGCGATCCACAGCGCGACCACCACGCACTCCCAGCTGACCCCCGAGGAGCTGGAGACGGCAGGTGTCCCTGAGGACATGGTGCGGCTCTCGGTCGGCATCGAGCACCCCGAGGACATCATCGCCGACCTGGACCAGGCCCTGGTGGCGTCCAAATAGCGATGCCGGCTGCCGAGGGCTCGGTAGGTTTCGTCCGGACCGAGCGGGTCGGCCTCTTCACCGAGGACGACCCGCTCGTGCTCGCCGGCGGCCGCAAGCTCGCACCGGTCGAGGTGGCCTACGAGACCTACGGGACGCTGTCCCCCGAGCGGGACAACGCGGTGTTCGTCTGCCACGCCCTCACCGGCGACGCCCACGTCGCCGGCCACCACGGTGACCCGTCCCGGGTGGGCTGGTGGGACAACCTGGTCGGGCCCGGCAAGCCGCTCGACACCGACCGGTTCTTCGTGATCTGCCCGAACCTGCTGGGCGGATGCCAGGGTACGACGGGCCCGTCCTCGACGGATCCTGCCACGGGGAAGCCGTACGGACTCGACTTCCCCATGCTGCAGATGACCGACTTCGTCACGGTGCACCGCCGGCTGCTGGAGCACCTCGGCATCATCCGGCTCCGCGCGGCGGTGGGCGGTTCGCTCGGCGGCATGCAGGTGCTGCAGTGGGCCATCGACGCCCCGGGCCAGGTGCAGAACGCGGTGATCGTGGCCGCCTCGTCCCGGCTGACCGCCCAGAACATCGCCTTCTCCGCGGTCGCGCGTGAGGCGATCATGCGCGACCCGGACTTCCGGGACGGGCAGTACGCCGCGACGGGCCGGCTGCCGCAGCTCGGGCTCGCCGTCGCCCGGATGATGGCCCACATCACCTACCTGTCCGAGGAGGCGATGTCGGAGAAGTTCGGGCGCCGGTTGCAAGGTGACGAGCCGGCCGGGTCCCGGATGGGCCTGGGCGTGGACTTCCAGGTCGAGAGCTACCTCAGCCACCAGGGCGAGACCTTCCTGGACCGCTTCGATGCGTTGTCCTACCTCTATCTCAGCCGGGTCATGGACTACTTCGACCCGTTCGCCGATCCAGGGGCCGCGCAACGTGTCACGGCCGGTGGTTCCCGCGTCCTGGTGGTCTCCTTCGACAGCGACTGGCGCTTCGACACCTCGCACTCGCGGCGGATCGTGCGCACCCTCGAGCACGCCCGGGCACCGGTCTCGTTCCGGGAGATCCGCTCGCCGTGGGGGCACGACTCGTTCCTGCTGCCGGTCCCCGGCTACCACGAGACGATCCACGCGTTCCTCGATGGCGACCGGGAGGCTCGATGAGGCCCGACCTCGCGATCGTCGCCGAGCTGGTCCCGGCCGGGTCCCGGGTCCTCGACCTCGGCTGCGGCGGTGGTGAGCTGCTCACCCACCTCGCCGAGCACCGCGGCTGCAGCGGCACCGGCGTGGAGATCGACCCCGACGCCGTGCTGACGGCGATCCGCGGCGGCGTACCGGTGATCGAGGTGGACATCGACGAGGAGCTCGGCGAGTTCGCGGACGACTCCTACGACGTGGTGGTGATGTCCCAGACGCTGCAGGCCACCCGGCGCCCGGGCGAGGTGCTCGGTGAGATCGGCCGGATCGGGGCGCGCTGCATCGTCTCGGTCCCGAACTTCGGTCTGTGGCGGCACCGGGTCGGGCTGCTGGTGCGGGGCCGGATGCCGGTCTCCCGCGAGCTGCCGCATCCCTGGCACGAGACGCCGAACATCCACCTGTCCACGCTGGCCGACGTCGAGGCGCTGTTCGTCTCGGTCGAGATGGGGGTGGAGCAGCGGATCGTGCTGGACGCGAAGGCGCGGCCGATGCGCTCGGACCGGGCAGCGAACCTGCGTGCCGGTGCCGCGATCTACGTGCTGACGACGTAGCCGCCCGGCTGCCCGGCGTGGAAGGCTGGACACATGAGCGAGCACCCTCCCGAGGAACCGGCCGAGCTCAACGTCCTCGGTGGTGAGCTCGAGCCCTGCGGGCTGGACCCGGTGACGGGCTTCTACCGGGACGGGTGCTGCTCGTCGGGACCCGAGGACATCGGCAGCCACACCGTCTGCGCGGTGGTGACCCGCGACTTCCTGGCCCAGCAGGAGTCCATCGGCAACGACCTGGTCACGCCGCGACCGGAGTGGCGGTTCCCCGGTCTGCAGCCCGGTGACCGGTGGTGCGTGGTGGCGGTGCGGTGGCTCCAGGCCTACCAG
>DASSBE010000020.1:0-4379 GCA_035699065.1 Nocardioidaceae bacterium | reverse complement strand
CCGAGGATGTAGGCCGCGAAGGCGAACTTGTTGAAGCGTCCGTAGATGCCGTTGGGGTCGAACAACGACGCGGTGTCGTACTTCTCGCGACGGACCCAGTAGTAGTCGACCAGGTTCACCGCTGACCATGGGGTCATGAAGTAGAGCAGGAACAGCAGGAAGTCGGTGAACGTGGCGAGGAAGTTGTTCGAGGCAGCCAGCGCGATGGTCAGCGCCGCAGCCGAGATCAGCACGATGTAGACCACCCGGCCGCGCGTGGTGATGCGCTGGTGTCCGGTCATGCTCGTCACGATCGTGGCGACCGACATGTAGCCGCCGTAGGAGCTCAGCGTGTTGCCCGTCAGCTTGCCGCAGATCACGGCCAGCAGGACCAGCCACGCGAACGCTCCGCCAAGTCCGGCAAGGTAGTCCACCTGGTTGTTGCCGAACGCCTCACCACCGAGCGACGCCGCGAGTGCACCAAGGGTCATGGCCAGCGATCCACCGATCACGCTGCCGGCGAAGGTCCAGCCGATGGTTGCCCGCTTCGGGGTGTTGGCCGGTAGGTAGCGCGAGTAGTCAGCGATGTACGGGCCGAACGTCAGCTGCCAGGAGGCGGCCAACGAGATGCCGAGGATGAACGGTGCAGCAGCGAATGCCCCCTCACCGAGGATGGTGCCCATGTCCGGATCGGAGAGGATGCGGATGAACAGGCCGAAGAACACGACCGCGCTCAGCACCGCCGCCACCCGCGAGAACACGTGGATGTGCCGGTAGCCGAAGATCGCGAGTGTCGTCGACATGACCGCGAAGACGGCGGCCCCCGCCTCTTGCGAGACGTTGAACAGACCCGCGATGGCTTGCCCGCCCAGCACCAGGCCGGTCGCGTAGAAGCCGAGGAAGATCATCAGCGCGAGGACCAGGGGCAGGATCGCGCCGTAGTAGCCGAACTGCGCGCGGCTCTGGATCATCTGCGGCACGCCGAGTCTCGGACCCTGCGCCGAGTGCAGGGATGTGAAGAACCCGCCCACCGCGTTGCCGACCAGGATGGCCGGGATCGACCAGAGGGCCGTGTTCCCGAGTACGACGAACAGGGCGCCCGTCACGACGGCGGTAATGGACGTGTTCGCGGCGAACCACACGAACAGCAGGCTGCGTGGATGACCGAAGCGTTCTGCATCGGGGATGTGGTCGATGGAGCGTTGTTCCACAGTGGGTGTCTTGGACATGTAGGTGGTTCTCCGATCGGAGAGCCGGCTTCGGAGAAGTCGACCGGATCATTCTGGCGCAGCGGTGTCGGACGCTTTCAGGCGCTTGTGTGACGCCGCTCTCACCTGGACAGATCCCACATACAACCAATATATTGGCTGCATATCAATAGTCTCCGTCGAGAAAATTTCGATGACCACGGAGCCGGGCCCGCCCTCACAGGGCGGGACAGGGCAAGATCTTCACGATCGGATGCGCGACGAGACGGAAACGAGGCACGGGGAGTGACGGAGCAGGGCAAGGCCGCGACGGCGTACCGCGAGATCGAACGGATGATCGTCTTCCAGGAGATCGCTCCAGGATCACTCGTGTCCGAGGCGATGATCATGAAGCAGACTGGACTCGGTCGCACTCCGATCCGCGAGGCCCTGCAGCGGTTGGCCCGCAACCGGATGGTCGAGATCCATCCGAACCGTGGCGTGCTGATCCCCCCGACATCGGTGGAGGCGCAGCTGAAGCTGCTCGAGCTTCGGCGGGTGCTCGAGGGGCTGGCCGTGCGGCTGGCCTGCCAACGTGCGAAAGCGCCTCAGCGGGAGGCGATGCTCGGCATGGTCGATCTCCTCCGCAAGGCGGACAGCTTCACGCTCAAGGAGTACGCCGAGACGGTCAAAGGCACCCACGACCTGATCGTGGAGGCGGCGAACAACGAGTACCTCGCCGACGCCATGGCACCGCTCCAGGGACTCTCACGCAGATTCTGGTTCACCCACGTGGTCGACGAGAGCGCCGAGATCAAGGCCGGCGCGACTCTCCACTCCGCGATCCTGACCGCGATCATCGATCGCGACGAAGATGCCGCGGAACGGTGCTCCTACGAGCTCAACGACTACCTGGTCGACTTCTCCTACTCGAGCATCCGACTCCCCCACGCCCGGGGCGCCGAGCCACAGTCGCGCACCTCGCGGACGTGACCCGGACGGTCCCACAAGAACAGACGAGTGGGTGGCCGCCCCTCGGCGACCACCCACTCGCGCACTACACGTCCGCCCGCGGGCGGCTTGTTTCAGCTGTCGTTCAGCCGGCCAGCGCGCAGACCACGTAGCCGGTGCCCGCGAAGCTCTTCACGTTGCTCGCGGTGCTGGTGAACTCCGTGGTCCAGCTGTTGAGCTCGCCCACGAGGGCCGGGTAGGACTGCGCGATGTCGAGTGTGCCCTTGGCGCCGCCGCCGAGCGCGACCTCACCGGCAGCACAGCTGACCGTGACGCTTCCGGTGTTCCCGGTGACCGTCGCCGCGACCTCCGCGACGTGGTAGCCGGAGACGCCGTCGGCGCCGGGCGCACCCTGCTCACCCTGGACACCCTGCTCGCCCTGGTCGCCCTCGTCACCCTCCGGACCTTCAGGACCCTGCGGACCCTCGGCACCGACCGGACCAGCCGGACCGGCCGGCCCCACAGCGCCGTCGACACCGGCAGCGCCATCAGCGCCAGCCGGACCCGTAGCCCCACGCTGGCTCAGCTGCGACCGAACACCATCGGACAGGTCCATGGCGCGCACGGTGCCGTTCTTGATCTCGATCGTGCCCACCGCGTTGCGGCCGAGGTCGATCTTCTTCACGCTGCCGTTGCGGATGTCGGCCGAGCCGACCATGTTTCCGGCGACTGCACCCCCCACGCCTCCCAGCGTGAGCAGGACGGTGGTGCCGACGGCGACGGCGCCGACCCGGCTCTTGAAAAGACTGGCGTTGAACATGTGATCCCCTCCGTGGGCGAAAGCCCCTCAATGTGACTGCATGACGAGGGCCGGCATCGTCGTGGAAGGGATGGCGACGGACGTGAGGCCCCCCGACGCAACAGATGCGTCGTTCTTCCCCGCCCGAGTTCCCCCCGCCCCCCTTGCCGAGTTGCGGCCTACCTGATCGACAATAGGGAAAATCCGGACAATTACGCTCGATTGCGCGGTCAACGCCCAGAGTTGACCCAAACGGACCACCGGCGGCACACACGCAGCACGGACCGCCTAGTCCGAAGCGGACGACCACGACAACCCCGGATAGCACCGAAGGACCAGGCCCCTTCTGACACGATGACCGCCATGAGCCTCCTCGCGTCCTGGACCAAGGGCAGCCACACCGCCGACGGCATCACCCACGACACGTACCGCAAGGGCGAGGGACCCGGGGTCATCGTGATCCACGAGATCCCCGGCCTGACCCCGGACGTGATCGCCTTCGGCGAGGAGGTCGTCGACCTGGGGTGCACCGTGGTGATGCCGCACCTGTTCGGCGTACCCGAGGACGCCCCCTCCCCCAAGGTCCTCGCCCGCGAGTTCGCGAAGATCTGCGTCAACAAGGAGTTCACCAAGCTCGCGCTGAACCAGACCGCTCCGCTCGCGGACTGGCTGCGCTCACTGGCCCGCGAGCTGCACGAGGACGTGGGCGGCCCCGGCGTCGGCGCGGTCGGGATGTGCTTCACCGGCGGCTTCGCGCTCGCGATGATGGTCGACGCCCCCGTGGTGGCACCGGTCGTCGCCCAGCCCAGCGCCCCCTTCCCGATCGGCAAGAAGCGCCGCGCCGACATCAACCTCAGCCCGCGCGACCTCGAGATCGTCAAGGAGCGGGTGGCCCAGGGCTGCGCCGTACTCGGTCTCCGGTTCAAGGACGACCCCGCCGTCGGCGGCCGGTTCGACACCTACCGGCACGAGTTCGGCGACAACTTCATCGCCGTCGAGTTCCCCGGCCGGCACCACAACACGCTCACCGAGTGGCGCCAGCAAGAGGGCGTGGACCGGGTGCTCGAGTTCCTCAAGGCACGCCTGCACTGACACAGAGCCAGCGGTACGTCGGACACGAGACAGCGGTACGCCGGACACCCAGCTGCCGTACGCCGGACACGGCCGATGTATCCCGGACAGCGAGCAGCGGGAGCACCTCAGCGCTCCCGCTGCTCGTTTCCCCACCCGAGGTTTAGCTGTCGAGACCGAACCGGCGACGCAACCAGAGCGTCATTCCGCCGACCATCACGAGCGCGAGACCGCCGGCCCCGAGCAGCTCGGTCAGGTCAGAGGCGCCCGTGTTGGGCAGAACCCCGGCCGGAGGCGTAGCGGCGTTCGCCACCGGTGCCACCACTGCCGGAGGAATCTCGTCCTCCACACCGGCGATCACGACCGGGGGCCGCGGGGCCTCCGGAGGCGAG
>DASSBE010000019.1:0-8195 GCA_035699065.1 Nocardioidaceae bacterium | reverse complement strand
TACAAGACCGTCGACACCTGCGCGGCCGAGTTCGCCGCGGCGACGCCGTACCACTACTCCTCCTACGACGAGGAGACCGAGGTCCGGCCGCGGGACAAGGAAGCCGTGATCATCCTCGGCTCCGGTCCGAACCGGATCGGTCAGGGCATCGAGTTCGACTACTCCTGTGTGCACGCCAGCCTGGCCCTCTCCGGAGCCGGCTACGAGACGATCATGGTCAACTGCAACCCGGAGACGGTCTCCACCGACTACGACACGAGCGACCGGCTCTACTTCGAGCCGCTCACGCTCGAGGACGTGCTGGAGATCGTCAACGCCGAGCAGCAGGCGGGCCCGGTCGCCGGCGTGATCTGCCAGCTCGGCGGCCAGACCCCGCTGGGTCTCGCGCAGGGCCTCGAGGACGCCGGTGTCCCGATCGTCGGCACCACCCCGGAAGCCATCCACCTCGCGGAGGAGCGTGGCGCCTTCGGCCGGGTCCTCGCCGAGGCCGGGCTGCCGGCCCCGAAGCACGGGATGGCCACCTCGTTCGAGGAGGCACGCGCGATCGCCGAGGAGATCAGCTACCCGGTGCTGGTGCGCCCGTCGTACGTCCTCGGTGGGCGCGGCATGGAGATCGTGTACGACGACGACGCGCTGCGGGGCTACATCACCCGGGCCACGGAGATCTCGCCGGAGCACCCGGTGCTCGTGGACCGGTTCCTCGACGACGCCGTCGAGATCGACGTGGACGCGATCTACGACGGCAACGAGCTGTTCCTCGGCGGCGTGATGGAGCACATCGAGGAGGCCGGCATCCACTCGGGCGACTCGAGCTGTGCGCTGCCACCGATCACCCTGGGCCGCGAGATCATCGACCGGATCCGCACCTCCACCGAGGCGATCGCCCGCGGCGTCGGCGTCCGCGGGCTCCTCAACGTGCAGTACGCGCTGACCTCCGACGTGCTCTACGTCCTCGAGGCGAACCCGCGGGCCTCGCGCACGGTGCCGTTCGTGTCGAAGGCGACCGCGACGCCGCTGGCCAAGGCCGCCGCCCGGGTGATGCTGGGTGAGCCGATCGCCGCCCTGCGCCGCGAGGGCCTGCTGCCCGCCGAGGGGGACGGTGGGGACCTGCCGCCGGACGCCCCGATCGCGGTCAAGGAAGCGGTGATGCCGTTCAACCGGTTCAAGACCTTCGACGGCAAGACGGTCGACGCGGTGCTCGGTCCCGAGATGCGCTCCACCGGTGAGGTGATGGGGTTCGACGCGGTGTTCGGCACGGCGTTCGCGAAGGCGCAGACCGCGGCGTACGGGTCCCTGCCGCTCGAGGGCAAGGTGTTCGTCAGCGTGGCGAACGTCGACAAGCGGCACATGATCTTCCCGATCAAGCGGCTGGCCGATCTCGGCTACGAGATCCTCGCCACCAAGGGCACCGCGGAGGTGCTGCGCCGCAACGGGGTGGACGCCACGATCGTCCGCAAGCACAGCGAGGGCGCCAGCGCCGAGGGGGAGCCGACCGTCGTCGGGAGGATCCTCGCCGGGGAGGTGCGGCTGGTCGTCAACACGCCGCACGGCACCACCTCGGGCGGGTCGCCGCGGCTGGACGGCTACGAGATCCGCACCGCGGCGATCCTGACCAACATCCCCTGCATCACCACCGTGCAGGGACTGGCCGCCGCGGTGCAGGGCATCGAGGCGGTCCGCGCCGGCGACATCGGCGTGTGCTCGTTGCAGGACTGGGCCCGTCGAGACGCTCACTCCGCGGTCCCGGAGGAGCCGAGGAACGAGGCGTCTCGAAGGGTTTGGACCCGGTTGTGACGTTCTACCGCTTGTTCTTCGACCACGTCCTGACGCGGACCGACGCCGAGACCGCCCACCGGGCCGGGTTCGCCGCGCTGCGTGCCGCGGAGCCGCTGCTGCGCCGGGTCGACCCGACCGCTACGGGGTGGGTTCCCGGCACCTGGCGCCGGAAAGCCACCCGCGAAGGAGCCGGACCCGTGGTGCGGGCGCTGGGCCGCGACTTCCCGGGCCCGCTCGGGCTCGCAGCGGGCTTCGACAAGAACGCGGTGGGCATCGACGCTCTCGCGGCCCTCGGGTTCGCGTTCGTCGAGGTCGGCACCGTCACCGGCGAGCCACAACCGGGCAACCCGCGGCCACGACTGTTCCGGCTGCCCGCGGACCGGGCCGTGGTGAACCGGATGGGGTTCAACAACGACGGCGCCGAGGTGGTGGCCCGCCGGCTCGCCCGACGCCGCGCCCGCCTGGGCGCTGGCGGCAGCACACCTCGGCGGCGCGGCGCCGCGCGCCCGGTGATCGTCGGAGTCAACATCGGCAAGACCAAGGTGGTCCCCGAGGGGCACGCGGTCTCCGACTACGAGAAGTCCACCCGGCTGCTCGCGCCGTACGCCGACTACCTCGTGGTCAACGTGAGCTCGCCGAACACACCCGGACTGCGTGACCTGCAGGCCGTGGACAAGCTCCGCCCGCTGCTCGAGGCGGTCCGCCGGAAGGCCGACGCGGTCACCGAGCACCGGGTGCCGCTGCTGGTGAAGATCGCGCCCGACCTCAGCGACACCGACGTGCTCGCGGTCGCCGACCTGGCCAACGGCCTCGGCCTGGACGGCATCGTGGCCACCAACACCACCACCAGCCGCGACGGGCTGCGGTCCGGCGAAGGAGCCGTCGCGGAAGTCGGCGCCGGCGGGCTCTCCGGCGCCCCGTTGCGGGAGCGCTCGCTCGAGGTGCTCCGGCTGCTGCGCGGCCGGGTCGGCGCCGACATGGTGCTTGTCTCCGTGGGGGGCATCCTCACCGCCGCCGACGCGCAGGAGCGGCTCGATGCGGGGGCCACCCTGGTCCAGGCCTACACCGGTTTCGTCTACGAGGGCGCGTTCTGGCCCGCCCGGATCCAGCGCGAGCTCACCGGCCACGGCCGAACGGTCTCCAGGTGAGCGCAGCCGCCAGGGGACCGGTGCAGGCCGCGGGGGAGGTGCTCACGGTCAAGCGCGCGGGCGCCTACCGGCACCTGACCCTGGTCGCGCCCGGTGTGGCCGAACGGTTCCGTCCCGGCGCCGTCGTGGCGCTGCGGATCGGGGGCGCTCGGTCGGACCGCCTCTTGCGGCGGACCTTCGCGATCTACCGGGCGCGACCCACCGGCGCCTACGGCGGCACGGTGGAGGTGCTCTTCGCCGTCGACGGACCGGGCACCGACTGGCTCGCGAAGGCCTCGCCGGGAACGGCGGTGGACGTGGTCGGCCCGCTCGGCCGCCCCTACGCGTTGCCGAAGGAGCCGGTCGCCTGCACGCTCGTCGGTGAAGGGCACCGCAGCGCCTCGTTGTTCGGACTCGCCGAGCGTCTCCGGGAACGTGGCTGCGGCGTGCACATGGTGCTCGGCGCCCCCACCGAGAGCATGCTGTTCGGGGTGCTCGACGCGAGACGGGCCGCGAAGACGGTCGTCGTGGCCACCGAGGACGGGTCCGTCGGGATCCAGGGCCGGGTGTCCGACGTACTCCCCGACCTGCTCGCCCGCACCGGCACCGACGTCGTCTACGCGAGCGGGTCGAGCGACATGTTGCACGCGGTGGCGCAGGCGGCCGAGCTGCAGGGCGCCTGGAGCCAGACCGCCGTGGACGTGCCGATGCCCTGCGGCACCGGCGTGTGCCTGTCGTGCGTGCTGCCGGTCGTCGGTGAGGACGGCGTGACCCGGATGGCGCGGGCCTGCACCGAGGGGCCGGTGTTCCGCGGAGACCGGGTCCGCTGGGGAGACCTCGAGAGCGTGCCCCCGGACACCTGGGGTGCCGGATCCGGGGCGGCTCGGTGAGCGACGTCGACCTGACCACGTCGGTCGCCGGGCTGGTCCTGCCCAACCCGGTGATGACCGCCTCCGGGTGCGCAGGCATCGGGAAGGAGCTCGACCAGTTCTTCGACGTCACCGAGCTCGGCGCCGTCGTCACCCGGTCGGTCACCCTCGACCCGCGCGCCGGGTGGTCGGGCCCGCGGATGGTGGAGACGCCGAGCGGGATGCTCAGCGGGACCGGACTGCAGAACCCCGGCCTGCAAGGCTTCCTCGCCACGGAGCTGCCCTGGCTGGCCCAGCGCCAGGCACGTGCCATCGTCTCGGTGGCCGGCAACACGCTGGGGGAGTACGCCGAGCTCGCCCGACGGGTCGGAGACAGTCCCGGGGTCAGCGCCGTCGAGGTCAACCTGTCGTGTCCCAACGCCGACTTCGGTGACCGCGAGGTCGCGTGCGACCCGTACCTGACCGGGAAGGTGCTCAGCGTCGTGCGCCGCGACGTCCCGCGCGGCATCCCGGTCCTCGCCAAGCTCAGCGCCGACGCACCCAGCATCGTCGATGTCGCGGCCGCCGCGGTGAAGGCCGGCGCCGACGGCCTGGTCATGTTGAACACCCTCGCCGCGACCGTCCTCGATCCGGAGACGCTGCGACCTGCCCTCGGCTGCGGCACCGGCGGCCTCAGCGGCCCGGCCGTGCATCCGGTCGCGGTCCGCTGCGTGTGGGAGGTTCACCAGGCGATGCCGGACGTCCCGATCGTCGGCGTCGGCGGCGTCCGCACCGGCTTCGACGCTCTCCAGCTGCTCGCGGCCGGAGCCAGCGCCGTCCAGGTCGGCAGCGCGATCTTCTCCGACCCGTCGGCTCCGCTGCGCGTGGTCGGCGAGCTGCGTGCCGAGCTCGCGCGGCGTGATCTGCCCACCATCGCGGACGTGATCGGCCGCGCCCACCACCCGGAAGGGGACCTGTCATGACGTTCGGCGACCGGCTGCGCGAGGCGATGCAGTCGCGGGGCCCGCTGTGTGCGGGCATCGACCCGCACCCCGCGCTGATGGACCAGTGGGGCCTGACCGACAGCGCGTTCGGCCTGGAGAAGTTCGCGATGACCACCGTGGAGGCGCTCGCCGGCACGGTCGCCGTGCTCAAGCCCCAGTCGGCCTTCTTCGAGCGGCACGGTGCCAAGGGGATCGCGGTGCTGGAGCAGGTGATCGCCGCGGCCCGCGGAATGGGTGCGCTTGTCGTGCTCGACGTGAAACGCGGCGACATCGGGTCGACCGCCCAGGCCTACGCCGACGCGTACCTGGAGCAGACCTCGCCGCTGGCCGTGGACGCGGTCACCGCGAGCCCGTTCCTCGGCTTCGGGTCGCTGGACCCGATGATCGACACCGCCCTGGCCAACGACGCCGGCGTCTTCGTCCTCGCGCTCACCTCGAACCCCGAGGGTCCGCAGGTGCAGCACGCCACCACCACGGACGGTCGCACCGTCGCCGGCGCCATCCTTGACGCGATCGCCAGCCGCAACGTCGATGCCGAAGGCCTCGGCTCGATCGGTGCCGTGGTCGGCGCCACCATCGGCGAGACCGACGAGAACCTGGAGGTGAAGGGGCCGCTGCTCGTGCCCGGGATCGGTGCCCAGGGTGGGACCCTGGACGACGTACGTCGGATCTTCGGGGCGGCCGCGACGAACGTGCTCCCGAGCAGCTCACGCGAGATCCTCGTCACAGGACCGGACAAGGCCACGCTGCGGGCCGCCGCCGAGCGTCTCGCGGAGGAGTTCGGCGCTTTGGTCCACGCGTAGGGTCAGGTCTCATGAAGCGCCTCCTCGCCGCCGTGACCGTGCCCGTGCTCGCCGTCTCCCTTCTCAGCGGGTGCGGTGGCGACCCGGAGAATTCCGCTGACGACGCCGCCTCCAGCTCACCCAGCCCCTCGGCACCCAGCGAGGAGCCGGGCACCGACCCGAGCGGGCAGCCCGACGGGGAGCCCAGCGGAGCCGTGTCCGCCGACCCGGACGCTCCCGGCGCGGGGACGAAGTACTGCGACCTGCTCCAGACCGACTTCGCGAGCCTGTTCGCGAACATCCAGGGCCCCGAGGACGTCAAGAAGGCTGTCGGCGTGGTCGAGCAGATCGCCGACGAGGCGCCGCCCGAGGTCGAGGACGAGTGGGGCGTGATGGAAGGCGCCCTCGGTCAGATGCAGGGTGCGCTGACCCGGGCCGCCGAGCTGCAGCAGAAGGTCGAGGCCGGCAAGGTGAGCAAGGAGAAGCTGCAGGAGGAGACCGCGAAACTGATGAAGGACATGCAGTCCCTGGACACGCCGGAGAACAAGCAGGCCGGCGAGGCGGTCTCCAAGCACGCGTCCGAGTACTGCGGCATCAACCTCGGGTAGCACGCTGGTGACCACGCGCGTCCTGCTCGCCGGGGTGCTGCTGCTCCCGGTCGGGCTCAGCGGCTGCTCGAGCGCCACCGAGACCTACTGCGCGAGCCTCGCGGACGAGAAGCAGACGCTGACCGACCTCGCCGGCTCCGCGCAGGCCCCGGGCGCCGACGCCTTCGCCGACAGCCTCACCGTGTTCCGGCGGCTGCGCGACGACGCACCCGGGGACATCCGCGACGAGTGGGACACCTACGTCTTCGCCTGGGAGGGCGTGACCGACGCCTTCACCGCGGCGGGGGTGAACCCGCAGGACTACACACCGGGAACCACGCAGGGGTCCACACCAGGAGTCACCGAGGAGCAGGCGCGGGCCATCGAGGACGCCGCCGCCGAGCTGAGGTCGCCGCGGGTGCTCGACGCCGGCAAGGGCATCGAGCAGCACGCCCGCGACGTTTGCAAGGTCGACCTCGGCCTGTGACGGCGCGGCGGCGCTCGATCCGGGCGGCCGGTCCGCCGCATTCCGGGTCCGCGTTGCGGCTCGCTCGGTTCCCTGACTAGATTTCGACCTACGCGCTCGCGTCGTACGGGCATCCCGTTCACCGATTTGATGATGAGGTCTCACAGTGGCGTTGCCACCGCTCACCCCGGAACAGCGACAAGCTGCACTGGACAAGGCGGCTGCTTCCCGCCGGGAACGTGCCGAGGTCAAGAACCGGTTGAAGCACTCCGGCGCGTCCATCGTCGACGTGCTGAAGCAGGGCCAGGACAACGAGGTGATCGGGAAGATGCGCGTCGTCGACCTGCTCCAGGCGATGCCCGGCCTCGGCAAGGTCCGCGCTCGCCAGATGATGGCGCGGTTGAGCATCTCCGAGAGCCGCCGCGTGCGCGGGCTCGGCACCAAGCAGATCGCTGCTCTCCAGCGCGAGTTCAGCGCACGTGACTGAACGCGGGGACGCACAGGCAGCCGCCGAGCGCGCCTCCCGCAGCCGGCTGACCGTGCTGGCCGGACCCACCGCGGTCGGCAAGGGCACCGTCGCCGCCGACATTCGCAGGCACCATCCCGAGGTCTGGATCTCGGTCTCGGCCACCACCCGGGCGCCCCGGCCCGGCGAGGTCCACGGCCGGCACTACTGGTTCGTCAGCGACGAGCAGTTCGACGACCTCGTCGCGCACGACGAGCTGCTGGAGTGGGCGGTGGTGCACCGGTCCGCCCGCTACGGGACGCCGCGCAGACCGGTCGAGGAGGCACTCGCGAGCGGTCGGCCCGCCTTGCTGGAGATCGACCTGCAGGGAGCCCGGCAGGTGCGCCGGTCGATGCCCGACGCGCTGTTCGTGTTCCTCGCGCCCCCGTCGTGGGAGGAGCTGGTCCGCCGGCTGGTCGGCCGCGGCACGGAGGCCGAGCAGGAGCGGGAGCGCCGGCTGCTGACCGCGCGCGAGGAGCTCGCCGCGGAGAAGGAGTTCGACGTCACGGTCGTCAACACCGAAATTCACGCCGCGAGTGAAGAGTTGGTAGCCTTGATGAGACTCCACCTGGAGTCCGACCCCGAATCCCAGTAACAGTCTGTGAGGCTGAACGCGCGTGTCTGGCATTGTGCCCGTTGCCGAAGGTATTACCAACCCTCCCATCGACGAACTCCTGACGAAGACCGACTCCAAGTACAAGCTGGTTCTCTACAGCGCCAAGCGGGCGCGTCAGATCAACGCCTACTACTCCCAGCTCGGTGAGGGCCTGCTCGAGTACGTCGGACCGCTCGTCGACACCCACGTCCAGGAGAAGCCGCTGTCGATCGCGCTGCGCGAGATCAACGCCGACCTGCTGACCTGTGAGGACGTGGAGCCCGAGGAAAGCGCCTCCTGAGCGAGCCTTCGCGGTGACCACTGAGTCCGGGCACACGCCCACGGTCGACCCTCCTCGCGTCGTGCTCGGCGTGAGCGGCGGCATCGCGGCCTACAAGGCCTGCGAGCTGCTGCGCCGGTTCACCGAGTCCGGGCACGACGTCACCGTGGTGCCCACCGCGGCCGCCCTGGAGTTCGTCGGCGCAGCCACCTGGGCCGCGCTGTC
>DASSBE010000018.1:0-2709 GCA_035699065.1 Nocardioidaceae bacterium | reverse complement strand
TCGAACTGGGCGCAGGCGAACGCGAGCGCCGTGCCCCACTGGCCCGCACCGGTCTCGGTGGTCAGCTTGGTGATGCCGGCCTTCGCGTTGTAGTAGGCCTGCGGGACGGCCGTGTTCGGCTTGTGCGAGCCGGCCGGGGAGACTCCTTCGTACTTGTAGTAGATCCGGGCCGGTGTGCCCAGGGCCTTCTCGAGGCGGTGCGCCCGGTACAACGGGCTCGGCCGCCACAACCGGTAGACGTCGAGGACCTCGTCCGGGATGTCGACGTACTGCTCGGTCGACACCTCCTGCAGGATCAGGTCCATCGGGAACAGTGGCGCAAGGTCGTCGGGGCCGACCGGTTGGCCGGTGCCGGGGTGCAGGACCGGTGGCGGCGGCGTCGGGAGATCGTGCAGCACGTTGTACCAACGCGTCGGCATCTCGTCCTCGGTCAGCTCGATCTTGTGCTGTTTCGCGATGCTCATGGCGACCCACTCTCCGCAACCGTGACGTGTCCTTGCCTGAGGCTACTGCGGATGCTCACCGTTGCGCCGGAGACCGAAGGTGACCGCGTCGACCAACGCGTCCCACGACGCCTCGATCACGTTGTGGCCGACGCCCACGGTGACCCAGGAGCTCTGCCCGTCGGTGGTCTCGATCAGCACCCGGGTCACCGCGTCGGTGCCGTGGCCCTGGTCGAGGATCCGGACCTTGTAGTCGATCAGCTCGAACTTCGCGACGTCCGGGTAGGCCTGGCCGATCGCGTCCCGCAGCGCGTGGTCGAGCGCGTTGACCGGACCGTTGCCCTCGCCGGTGGTGATGATCCGGCTCCCGCCTGCTGTGAGCTTGATCGTAGCCTCGGAGACCGCTTCCTCGCCGGGCCTGGTCTCGGTGATCACCCGCCAGGACTCGACATCGAAGTACGACGGACGGGCCCCTTCGACCTCCTCGACGAGCATCAGCTCGAACGACGCGTCGGCGGCCTCGAAGGTGTATCCCTTCGACTCGAGATCCTTGACCCGGTTGGTGATCCGCGTGACGAGCTCGGTGTCGCCCGGCGTACCCGAAAGGTCGAAACCGAGCTCGCGGCCCTTGAGCTCGATGCTGGCCCGACCCGCCATGTCCGAGACCAGCAACCTCATGTCGTTGCCGACGCCCGCCGGGTCCATGTGCTGGTAGAGGTTCGGGTCGACCTTGATCGCGCTCGCGTGCAGGCCGGCCTTGTGCGCGAAGGCGCTGACACCGACGTACGGCTGCCGTGAGGCCGGCGCGAAGTTGGTGACGTCGGCGACCGCGTGCGCGATCCGGGTCGCCTCACGCAGCAGCCCGTCGGGGAGCACTCTCTTGTCGAGCTTCAGCTCGAGGTTGGCCACGACCGAGACCAGGTCGGCGTTGCCAGTGCGCTCGCCGTACCCGTTCAGCGTGCCCTGCACATGGCTGGCTCCGGCATCGACGGCGGCGAGCGTGTTGGCCACCGCGCAGCCGGTGTCGTTGTGGCAGTGGATGCCGACCCGGACACCGGTGGACTCGATCACGTCGTGGACCACGTCGGCGACCCAGGGCGGGAGCATCCCCCCGTTGGTGTCGCAGAGCGCGATCACGTCCGCCCCCGCGTCGTACGCCGTACGCACCACCTCGAGCGCGTAGTCGCGGTTGTCGCGGTAGCCGTCGAAGAAGTGCTCGGCGTCGAGGAAGACCCGCTGTCCCTCGTCGCGCAGGTGGTTGACCGTGTCGCGGACCATCGCGAGGTTCTCCTCGAGAGTGGTCCGCAGCGCAAGCTCGACGTGCCGGTCGTGCGACTTCGCGACGAGGGTCACGACACCGGCGCCGCTG
The DNA here is from genome assembly GCA_035699065.1 of Nocardioidaceae bacterium. Lineage (GTDB taxonomy): Bacteria > Actinomycetota > Actinomycetes > Propionibacteriales > Nocardioidaceae > Nocardioides_C. The sequence continues at coordinate 897 of DASSBE010000018.1, read as the reverse complement.
TCGCGCAGGGCAGCGACCAACGGGTCGTCCGCCGCTTTCACGCCGGGCCGCCGAGTGGCCCCGAAGGCGGCGAGCTGCGCATTCTTCAGCTGCAGTTCTGCGTGGGCGCGGCGGAAGAACTCGGTGTCCTTCGGGTTCGAGCCCGGCCAGCCACCCTCGATGTAGCCCACGCCGAGGCCGTCGATCTGCCGCGCGATGTTCAACTTGTCGGCGACGGAGAGGTTCAGGCCCTCCTGCTGGGCGCCGTCGCGCAGCGTGGTGTCGTACACGTGAAAGTCGGTGGTCGTCACGGTCATGTCCTCGGTCGGGATCGGTGCTGGCAACAAAAAAACCTCCCGTGGGGACGAGAGGTCAGCGCGCTAAGTGGACTTGGCGCGCTAGCTGATAATGATGGTGCTCAGCGTGTTCACGAGCTCGAGTCTGCCAGAGCGGTCCACGCCATGGAACCCGATCTCGCAATGCGGTACCGGATCGCTGCTGGGGCTTCTCGGGGCGGCTACTGGCTACTCGTAGCTGCCGGACAGCACGGCGGTCGCCTCACTGATCCGCAGCTGCGTGGCCGGACCGGCGATCGTCACGGTCTCCGCGATGTCCTGCCATGCACCCCCGTTGACGCGGAACCGCGCCGAGTAGGTGACGTCCACCCGCGGGCTGACTGTCGTGTGCGCGTCGGTGTAGCTGTAGGTGATCTCCTTCGAGGGGTACGGCGCGCCTGGGCTGGTGGTGCTGTGCGAGGTGCCGTCGCCGTGGTGCCAGGTGTACTGCTGCGGACGCGCCTCGACGTCGACCCGCTGACCCAGCAACCGGATCGTGCGGGCGAACGGTTCCGGCTCGGTGTAGAAGATCGTCGCGAAGTTGACGAGGGTCTTGTCCGCCGGCTGAGTCTGAGTGGCGAGG
>DASSBE010000017.1:0-10199 GCA_035699065.1 Nocardioidaceae bacterium | reverse complement strand
CCATGCCTGAGCGTAAGAATGACTCGACTCTGCCGTGACTGCACGTCGTTGTGGTCGGGAACCCGCTGTGCCGGCCGGCCATGTCTGGGGTTCGAGGTTGCCGCTCGCGCGCCAAAACTAGCGATCGAACTGCGGTTTTACGGCTCTCCTGACGCTTCCGTGGGTGGTTGGCGCGCCTGAAAGCTGAACACGCCGTTCTCTGTCTAGGTTCTGAGCTGTCTAGGAACAGGAACCAGTGAGCGGAGAACGGCGTGCGGAACGCCAGCCTATGGCGCGCCCTGTTGGGCGTCGAGAAGACCGTTATAGAGGACGTCGAGTTCGACGAGGAAGCCGGGCTCGTGGTCGTCCACGTGCGGCCGAGCAGGGCAGCGAAGGGTCGCTGTGGCACCTGCGGCGTGCGGGCTGGCTGGTACGACCGGGGCGAGGGCCGGCGACGCTGGCGCGGCTTGGACTTGGGCACGGTCCGGGTGTTCCTCGAGGCCGACGCGCCTCGGGTGAGCTGCCGCGAGCATGGTCCGACGGTGCGGCAAGTGCCGTGGGCGCGGCACGCAGCGGGACACACCCACGCGTTCGACCAGCAGGTCGCGTGGTTGGCCACCCAATGCTCGAAGACCGCGGTGACCGAACTGATGCGGATCGCTTGGCGAACGGTGGGCAGCATCATCACCCGAGTCTGCGCCGACATCGACGCGTCGGTGGACCGGCTGGCTGGGCTGCGTCGAATCGGGATCGACGAGGTCAGCTACCGCAAGGGACAGAAGTTCCTGACCGTAGTCGTCGATCACGACACCGGTCGGCTGGTGTGGGCTCGTCCCGGTCGTGACGCCAAGACCTTGGCGGTCTTCTTCGACGAGCTCGGTCCTGAGCGCAGCGCCCTGTTGACCCATGTCTCGGCCGACACCGCCAGCTGGATCAGCGGCACGGTCGCCCGGCGAGCACCCCAGGCGGTGGTCTGCGCCGATCCGTTCCACATCGTCGCCTGGGCCACTCAATGCCTTGATGACGTGCGGCGCGAGGTCTGGAACCAGGCCCGCCGCAGGCCCGGCGGGATGCAGGTCTGGGGCAGCCACGCCGGCCTGCGCTACAACCTCTCCCGCGGCGACGCGAGAAAGCTCCAGCGCTCCCGCTACGCGTTGTGGAAGAACCCCGAAGACCTCACCAAGAATCAGCGCGCCAAACTGGAATGGATCGCCACCACCAGCCCCCGCCTCTATCGGGCCTACCTGCTCAAGGAGGGTCTGCGCTACGTCTTCAAGGTCAAGGGCGACGAAGGCATCCAGGCACTTGACCGGTGGCTCGCCTGGGCCGCAAGGAGCCGGCTGGACACCTTCGTCGTGCTCGGCCGGAAGATCCGCAGACACCTCCCCGCGATCCACGCAGCGCTCCAAGAAGGCATGTCGAACGCGCTCGTCGAATCGGCAAACACCAAGATCCGGCTGCTGACCCGCGTCGCCTTCGGCTTCCACGGGCCTGAACCCCTCATCGCCCTCGCCATGCTCAACCTCGGCGGCTACCGCCCCGACCTCCCCGGCCGGAAATGACCCACGGACATGTCAGGAGAGCCGGATAACTTCTGCGGCGCTCGGCCGACTCTTGGCAGAGTGCCTCCATGCCCAAACTCGACACCCGCTGGCCGTTCACCCGGCGCCAGGCGCTCCTCGCCGGAATCTCGGCCGGCGCGCTTCGCGGCCCCCGGTACACGCAGCTGTTCCGCGGCATCTACATCGAGAGCCGCGTTCCGTTCCACCCCGAGATCCGCACCCGCGCCGCGCTGCTGGCGCATCCGCCACGCGCGTTCGCCAGCTACCACAGCGCCGCGAAGCAGTACCACCTGCCGGTGCCGCACACTCCGGTGGAGCACGTGTCGGTCTTCGACCAGGCCGACCGGCGCCGTCGCGACGGCATCGTCAGCCATGTCGCTCCGGCGCAGCCGCTGGTGTGGGTCCGAGGCGTGCCCGTACCGACGCCGGTGCAGCTGTTCATCGATCTGGCGGCCATGCTCGATCTGGTGGATCTTGTCGTGCTGGGTGACGCGATGGTGCGCAGCAAGCGCTGCACCGTGCAGGAGCTGGTCGACGCGTGCAACGCCTGGTGTGGCCCGAGGGCGCGCGAGGCCAGGCTGGCCGCCGGGTACGTCCGGGCAAAGGTCGACTCCGTGATGGAGTCACGGCTCCGGATGCTGATCGTGCTGGCCGGCCTGCCCGAGCCACAGGTGAACTTCGAGATCCTCGATGAGATCGGCCAGACGCTGTTTGCCCTGGACCTCAGCTATCCCGAGCTGAAGCTGGCGGTGGAGTACGACGGGCAGCAGCATCGCGAGGATCTGGTGCAGTGGAACAGTGACATCAGCCGCGGCGACTGGCTGGAACGCCACGGGTGGCGCCGACTGCCGGTGGTCTCCACAGGCATCTTCCGTCGCCCGGACGAGACGGTCGAAAGGGTGCACGCCGCGTTGCTGGACCGCGGGTACAAGGGACTCCCGCATGCTCCGTCGGACACCTGGCGGACGCATTTCCCGGTGATCCGCTGACGCCCCGGCCCGCGCCGCCCGCGCCGCCCGCGCCGCACGAACTGCACACATGTGCAGTTGTGGTCGCTGAAGGCGTGGGTCGCGAGCAACAACGGCACACATGTGCAGTTCGGGTAGCGGACGGTCCGGCCGTCACCCGTTCCGGGCGCTGAGCGCGTAGATCTCCATCCGCTCGTCGTCCGGCAACGTCAAGGACACGACCTCGCGGCTGGGGTCCAGCGGGACGACGACGTGCCACAGGGACACGGGCGGTGCATCCCTCCCGGTGCCGGCACGGACGCGGTAGTCGGTGCGCACCGCGACCTCCTCCCCGAAGCGGGGCGAGCCCGCGGCCCAGTCGGTGACACGCAGCGGGACGTCGACGCTGCCGCCGTCGGCGTAGCCGACCGTCGCGGTCCCATCCACATCACCGTTGTGCGCACTGGCCACGACGTCGAGCGCCGGGTAGGCGTCTTGCGCCAGCGCGAGGGTCTGTCCCCGGGCCTCGACGAAGTTGGGGTCATCGCCCTGCGTGCTCGGCATGAGGTACGCGCGCCCGCCGAGGACCGCGAGCCCGGCCGGGGGCAGCTGCTCCGCGGGGAAGCTCCACCCTCCACCGTCGAAGTCACCGTCGTCGGTCGCCTCGAGCGTCGCCACGCCGTCGTGGTTCCACTCACCGGTCAGGTCCTGCGGGCACGACCCCACGCTCGCGTCGCAGCTGGCGGTGACCACGCGAACCGGCAGCACCCGGGTCTTCTCGTTGCCGCGCTCGTCGCGGACCACGACCGTGACGTCGTAGCTCCCGTCGGTCGTGCCCGCGGGCACCGTGACCTCGAGGGGCACCTTCGCGGTGGTCGGAAGGCCCTTGGAGTCGACGCGCCACGTGCTCGCCGCCGGGCTCACCTTCAACGGGCTGTCCGCGGTGGCGCTCACCGTGCCCGAGACCGTGCCGGCACCTCGGGCCACGACGTCGACGGTGACGTCACGCGAGACGGCGGAGTCCGACGAGGCCATGTCCAGCGACCTGGGCTCGATGCCGGCGGACAGCCGGCTGGTGTCCTGGCGGCCGGCACCGCACAGCGACGGCGGCGCGTCGCCACGGCTGGTGCCCCACGACGAGGGGTGGTCGCCGACCCGCAACGCGAGCGTCCCGCCGTCGAGCAGCTCGTCGGTCGTGGCCCAGGTCCGCTGCCACTTGTGGTCGCCGAGCTGCGCGGCGGTGATGTAGCTGCCGGTCCCGCCGTCGGCGCCCGGGGCAGTGATCACCAGTGAGTCCCTGCCGTAGACCTGCTCGTCCAGCGCGATCTCGACCCGGTCGAAGATCGGCGTGCTGAGGCCCCACACGTCCGTGCCGGGGATGATCGGGTAGATCCCAATCGCCGACAGGACGTGCCAGGCCGACATGGTGCCGAGGTCGTCGTTCCCGGTCATGCCGGTCGGCCCGTCGGTGAACAACGTCAGGGCCGCGTGCACCACGTCGCTGGTCTTGTGCGGTTCGCCGGTCCACAGATAGGTGTACGGCGCGTGCAGGTCCGGCTCGTTCTGCGGGTTGTAACGGTCGGCGTTGTAGTAGGCGTACGGGCCGTTGACCCAGACCTCCCGGGCCACCCGCTCCGGCTCGTCGACGAGCTGGTCGTAGGCGAAGAAGTAGTCGAGCCGGTCATGGGCCTCCTGCCGTCCGCCCATCAGGTCGATCAGGCCGGGCATGTCCTGCTGGGCCAGCCACATGTACTGCCACGCCGTGCCCTCGTGGAACCCGACGGAGTTCTTCGGGTCCTCCGGCCCCACGAACCGGCCCTGGTCGTCGCGAGCACGGAACCAGCCGGTCGACTGGTCGAACACGGAGCGGAAGTTCGTGCCTCGCTCCGCATAACGCCGGGCGTCGTCCTGGTGCCCCAGCGCGTCCGCCATCGTGGACAGCGTGCAGTCGGCGAGCGCGTACTCCAGCGTGGCCGATGGGCCGTGGTTGAGGTCGTAGTCGCCCGGCTTGTTGCGCGCGTCGGGCAGGTAGGGGACATAGCCCTCCTCGAGGTACGTCGGGTTGCCTGCGCGACCGTTGTAGGGCGAATCGGCCGGTGGTACGCCGTCGGCGTTCTCCTTCAACGCGGCATAGGCGTCGTCCTCATGGCCCTCGAGGAAGCCCTGCCTCCACGCCGAAACGAGGAAAGGGGTCACCGGGTCGCCGGTCATGATGTTCGTCTCCACCGTCGCGTGGCCCCACCTGGGCAGCCAGCCGCCCTCGTCCTCGACCTTGAGCAGGGACAGCGCCATGTCGCGGGACTCCCGCGGCGCCACCAGCGCCAGGAGCTGCTGCTGGGTGCGGTAGGTGTCCCACAGCGACCAGTTCTGGTAGTACGTGAAGTCCTCGGCGGTGTGCACCTTCTGGTCCCAGCCGCGGTAGCGACCATCGACGTCGCTGCCGATGTTCGGCGCGAGGAAGCTGCGGTAGAGCGAGGAGTAGAACGTGCGCCGCTGCTCCTCGGAGCCGCCGTCGACCTGGATGTCTTCCAGGCGCTGCTCCCACGCACGGTCCGCGGCGGCACGGGTCTGGTCGAACGTGCCCGTGCCCTCGGCGTTCAAGTTGGCCATCGCACCGTCGACACCGACATAGGACAGCGCCGTCACGGCTTCCACGTCGGCGTCCTGGGTGGTGTCGAAACGCACGTAGGCGCCGTTGCGGCCCTCCTGGGTGGACGAGTCGTCGCTTCCGGCGGTCACCTGTCCGCCGGTCCAGGTGCCATGGGACGCGAACGGGCGGTCGAACCGGGTGACGAAGTAGAGCGTGTACGGCTCGGTGTCCTGGCAGAAGCCGCGGCCGGTGACCTCGCTGACGAGGGTGCGGTCGTCGACCACGTGCACCTCGCTCGAGGTGACCCGGTGCAGCGCCTGGCCGGTGTTCACCAGCACGTTCGCCTTGTCGGTGCCCGGGAACGTGTACCGCTGCCACGCCGTACGCTTCGACGCCGACAGCTCGGCGGTGATGTCGGACGACGCGAGCCGCACCTTGTAGTAGCCCGGCGCGGCCTCCTCGCTGGCCCGGTCCTTGGTGGCGGCGTACCGGGCGTAGTCGGTCTCCGTCACCTCGCCGGTGGTCGGCAGCACCGGAAGGGTGCCGCCCAGTCCGCAGCCCACCCCGGAGAGATGGACCGTGGAGAAGCCGCGGATCCGGTCCTGGTCGTAGCGGTAGCCGACGTTGTGCCCGGTGTCGGGCGACATCTGCACCATCCCGAAGGGCACCGCCGCACCCGGGAAGGTGTTGCCGTCGTTCTGGCTGCCGATGAACGGGTTGACCAGCGAGGTCAGGTCCCCGGCTTCGGTGTTTGCGGCGCCCTCGGTGGTTGAGGAGCGAGCCTGCGAGCGTCTCGAAACCCCGTCATCGGCCAGCGCCGGCACGGTCCCACTGACCGCGAGACCCACCGCCAGCGCACCGACCAGCACGTGCTTGCGCCTCATCGGATCTGCTCTCCCTTGCGTTCCAGAACGACATCGTCCACGAAGCCACGGAACTGTCCGTTCCGGTCGCCCGAGGCGAACGTGAAGGCGATCGACTGCACCTGCCGGCCGGCCGCGACAGCACCGACGTCCAACGTCACCTGCTGCCACTCGCCGTTCACCAGCCGGGTGCCGAGGTCGCTGGGGTGACCGCTCTCGCCCTCGGTCGTCGGCACCTGCAGGTCCTGCAGGAACGTGCCGTCGGTGAACTGGAGGTCGAGTCCGACGAACGTGCTCGTGCGGCCTTCGCCACCCTCGGGCAGCACCCACCACGACAGCGTCGTGGAGGGGCGGACCCAGGTCCCGCTCGGCGTCGCGATGGTCGCGTTGGTCGCGCTCGAGGGACCCTCGTCGATCGCACGACCGGAGTAGAGCATGATCCGGCTGCCGGTCTTCGGGTTGTCCTGCGGCGGGCTGCCGTCGACGGTCTCCATGCCACCGATGCTGCAGCAGAACTCGTCGACGCCTTGGTTGCGCAGCCAGACGTTGCGCATCACGCCGGGCTGCTCGGCCTCGAAGGAGGTCTTCAGGTCGGTGCCGGTCGCTTCCCACTCCTGTTGCGTCCAGGGGGCCACGGTGACCGGGAACTCCCGGGTGCCGCTCGCCTCGCCGCGGGTGACGGTGACGGTGAGGACCGTGGACTCGGGACCCTCGCCGACCTCGGGACGGCGCACCAGTCGGCCTTCGTCGGTCACCAGCCCGGTGTCGCCGGAGACCCAGTCGAACGACGCGCCGCCCGGCAGGTCGAGGTCCGCGGTCAGCGCGGACGTGTCGCCCAGGTCGATCCCGGCCAGGGTCTCCTCGACCCACTCCTCGTCACTCTGCTCCTTGGCAGGCGTGCCGAACAGCTCGATCTCGGAGAGCGAGGCGGCCGGTCCGTCCGTGCCGGTCACGCGCAGCCGGTAGAAGCGATAGGCCTTGGGCTTGTCGATCTCGAAGGGCCGGGTCTGCTTGTGCCAGCGGAACTGTTCGGCGGTCCGCTCATCAACGGTCTTCCAGTGATCGCCCTTGTCGGACCCCTCGAGCACCCACGAGGTGGGTGACCCGTCGGTGGTGCCCGAGGTCAGCGTGTAGCGGCTGACCTTCTGGCGCCTCGCGGTGAACCGGTACTGCACGGTGCTGTCCTCGGCGACGTCGGTCTGTGTCCCCGACGTGTTGTCGAAGAGCCGGCGTGCTCCGGGGATGCCGCTGCCGAAGCCCTTCTCCGGACCGGTGGCATCCTTCAGCGGGTCCGGCGTGTTGCCGTCGCTCGGCGAGGGCGGCAGCGCGCTGTTCTTCGAGCCCCAGGTGCTCGGGGTCGAGCCCATGTCGAAGCGGACGACCCCGCCGTCGGCCAGGTCGGCGTGCTCGAAGTAGGCCTTGTCCCACTTCTCGCCGTCGACGGTCACGCCCTGGACGTACACGTTCTCGGCGCTGTTGTCGGGCGCCTCCATCACCAGGTCCTGCCCGTTCTCCAGGTGCACGGTCGCCTTGGTGAACAGGGGGGAGCCGACGGCGTACGTCCCGGACCCGAGCTGCAACGGGTAGAACCCGAGCGCACTGAAGACCCACCACGCCGACGTCTCGCCGTTGTCCTCGTCACCGGCGTAGCCCTGCCCGATCTCGCCGCCGGTGTAGTGCCGGGACAGGACCTCCCGGACGATGCGCTGCGTCTTCCAGGGCTGCCCGGCGTGCGTGTACATCCACGGGATGTGGTGCGCGACCTGGTTGCTGAAGCCCCACATGCCCATCCGCACGTCACGGGCCTCGATCATCTCGTGGATCACCCCGCCGTACGACCCGACCTTGGTGCCGGTCTCCGGGGTCGAGAAGAAGGTGTCGAGCTTCTTCGCGAGGCCGTCGCGGCCACCGTAGAGCTCGGCGAGCCCCGCCCCGTCGAACGGGACGTGGAACGCGAAGTTCCAGGCGTTGGTCTCGGTGTAGTCGTGGTGATGGCCCCACTCCTCCGGGTCGAACTCCTCAGGCGAGGACTTCCAGGTGCCGTCGACGGCACGCCCCTGGAAGAACCCGACCGACGGGTCGAACATCTCCCGGTAGCGGCGCGACCGCTCGAGGAAGTAGGCGCTCTCCTCCCGGTAGCGGGCGCGGTCGGCGGCCGGCAGGGACCTGTCCTTCGCCAGCTGCTGGCCCATCCGCGCGATGCCGTAGTCGTTGATGTAGCCCTCGAGCGCCCAGGACACGCCCTCGGAGACCTTCTGCGGCGTGTAGCCGAGGAAGATGCTCTGCTCCAGGCCCTTGCGGCCCACGTCGGTGTTGTCGGGGTTGCCGCCCGGCGGGGCCACCGTGGCGTTCTTCACCGCGGCGTCGTAGGCGTCGACCGCGTCGAAGCCCGTCACGCCCTTGGTGTAGGCGTCGGCGAAGGAGACGTCCGAGCTCGTGCCGGTCATCAGGTTCGCGTAACCGGGCGAGGACCAGCGGGAGACCCAGCCGCCTTCGCGGTACTGCTGCACGAACCCGTCGACCATCTCACCGGCCTGCTCCGGATAGAGCAGTGAGTACGCCGGCCACGTCGTGCGGTAGGTGTCCCAGAACCCGTTGTTCACGTAGACCTTGCCGGGCACCACCTTGGCTCCGGTGTGCGTGGCCGTGCTCGGGCCGTCCGCGGCCGCGACAGGGCTCGCGTGCTTCCACACCGGTGACGCGGTGGTGCCGACGTTCTCGTGCCCGGAGTTCGGGTAGAGCGAGAGGCGGTACAGGTTGGAGTAGAGCGTCCTCAGCTGGGTGGCCGTCGCTCCCTCGACCTCGATCACGCCGAGGACGTCGTCCCAGGCGGCCTGGGCGTCGTCCCGCACGGTGTCGAACGACTTGTCGCCGATCTCCAGGTCGAGGTTCCGGCGCGCCTGGTCGACGCTGATCAGCGAGGTGGCGATCCGCAGCTCGGCGGTCCGGTCGGCTCCCGCGTCGAGGCGCACGTAGCCGCCCACGGCGGGACGGTTGGTCCCACTCGGCTTCCCGGAGTCGGTGACCGGTGAGTCGAGGACGCCGTAGACGTACATCCGTGACGCGCCGACGGACAGGCCGCTGCGGGTGTCGGTGAACCCGGTCAGCGTGCCGGAGGCCGGGTCGATCTGGAGACCCCCGTCGTTGTTGACGTTGTCGAAGACCAGGCTCGCCTCGTCGCCGGGGAAGGTGAACCGCATCACCGCGGCGTGGTCGGTCGGGGTGACCTCGGCGACCAGGCCGTTCTCGAGCGTGACGCCGTAGTAGTGCGGGGATGCCGTCTCGTCCTCGTGGGAGAACGGCATCGACCGCTCCCGGCGGTCCGCGGTCGGCGTGCCGGGCGACACGGACGGCATCACCTGGAACGTCTGCCGGTCCCCCATCCAGGGGCTCGTCTCGTGGCTGAGCGAGAGCGCCTGCAAGCGGGTCCGGTTCTTCGCGTCGTTGTCGGCCGCGTAGGAGTAGATCCAGCTGAGCGAACCGGCGTCGGTGACGGGGGTCCAGAAGTTGAACCCGTGGGGTACGGCGGTGGCCGGGATGTTGTTGCCCCGCGAGAAGCTCCCGTTGGAGTTGGTGCCGCGGGTCGTGACCACGTGGTCGGACGGCCGTTCCGCAGTGACCGGCGGTGCCGGCGCGATGGACACGTCGTCGACCCAGCCGCCGAACTTCGCGTCGCCGTGCGGGCTGTCGTAGCCGACCAGGACCCGGTCCACGGTCTTGCCTGCGGCGACGCCGGCGAGGGAAACGGCCCGGTGGTTCCACTGGTTGGCGTACAGCGTCTTCGAGTCACCCTGCTGACGAGGGGAGGTCCCGAACCCGTTCTGGTCGACCGCACCGAGGTCGCTGAGGTAGGTCCCGTCGGTGAAGGCGAGGTCCACGGCGGCGTACGTGCTGGGGTAGCGCAGGTCACCGCCGGTGAGGTCGGGGAAGATCCGGTAGGACAGCTCGGTCGCCGGCGTCACAGGTACGTCGACGTCGTACACCTTCGACCAGGCGTGACCGCCGTCCTCGCCGGTCACCTTGCCGGCGTAGCGCAGGGACGCGACACCGGTGAAGCCGACATGGGTGCGCGCGGTGTACGCGCTGGACGGGCCGTCGCCGACCTCGACGCGCATGGGTGAGGCGGGCGGCTCGGTGTTGTCCCCGTCGCTGATCCGCAGCTCCGCGAGCTGTGTCGCGTCGGCACCGTGGTTGGCGGTGATGTCGAGCCGGTACCACCGGTAGGCCGTCTCGTTGGCCAGCTCGTAGGTGCTGGTTG
>DASSBE010000016.1:0-12012 GCA_035699065.1 Nocardioidaceae bacterium | reverse complement strand
CAGGAGTTCGTGGCCGGCAACCGGTGGGCGCACCTCGACATCGCCGGACCGGCGTTCAACGACAAGGGCCCGCACGGGTACACCCCCAGCGGCGGCACCGGGATCGCGGTCTCCACGCTGGTCGAGCTCGCGAAGGACCTCTCCACCAAGAAGTAGCCGACTTGTCAGAACGTGGTGCGGCTATAACCGCACACCGTTCTGACAAGTCGGAGGGGAGGTCAGGTGCCGGCGTTCTTCTGGCGGCGGTTGTACTCCCGCATCCGCGCCGGGTAGCCGACCACGCCTGCGTCGTAGGACGGGATGCCGGCCTTGTTCGCGAACTTGTGCGCCCAGTCCACCGACGGCACCCGGCGGCGGGTCCACTCACCGTCGTGCGCGACGAGCATCAGGGTGACGTCGGTGACCGCCGTACGCGGCTCGACGAACCCCTCGACGCCACGACGTGAACGCGCGAAGTCGGCCAGGTGCTTCTCGTCGGCGTTGTCCGAGGACCGCACCGTGGTCGGTCCCTGGCCGCGCGGACGCTTCAGCTTGGTCCCGCCACGACGCCTCATCCGGTCCATCAAACCCATTGGCCTAGTGTGGCTCACGTTCCCAAGGAATCGCTGAACGTTGGCCGAAGAGACTGCTTGAGGGCCGGTGTAGACATGGAACCAATTGGTGGAAAGATGGCCCCGACAGGCGAACCCGCGCAGCTGACCAGGACCGGAGGCACGGTGGCGGACCCCAACAACTCACGGGCCGACAACTTCTTCGACGTACTCATCCTCGGCGCGGGCAGCGGCGGATACGCCTGCGCCCTTCGTGCCGCCGAGCTCGGGCTCAGCGTCGGCCTGGTCGAGAAGGGCAAGCTCGGCGGGACCTGTCTCCACGTCGGCTGCATTCCCACCAAGGCGCTGCTGCACGCCGCCGAGGTCGCCGACTCCACCCGCGAGTCCGAGCAGTTCGGCGTCAACGCCACCTTCGACGGCATCGACATGGCCGGTGTGAACAAATACAAGGACGGTGTCGTCGCCCGGCTGTTCAAGGGGCTCGGGGGACTGATCAAGGGACGCGGCATCACGGTGATCGAGGGTGCGGGCCGCCTCGTCGGCCCGGACGCAGTCGAGGTCGACGGCACCCGCTACACCGGCGGCAGGATCGTGCTGGCCTCGGGCTCCTACTCCAAGACATTGCCCGGCCTCGAGGTCGACGGCCGGCGGGTGCTCACCTCGGAGCACGCGCTCACCCTGGACCGGGTCCCGCGGTCGGCGATCGTGCTGGGCGGCGGCGTGATCGGTTGTGAGTTCGCGAGCGTGTGGAAGTCGTTCGGTGCCGACGTCACCATCGTCGAGGCACTCCCCCGGCTGGTGGCCGCCGAGGACGAGGCGGTCTCCAAGCAGCTCGAGCGCGCGTTCCGCAAGCGCAAGATCGGCTTCAAGGTCGGCGCCCCCTTCAAGGGCGTCGACAACACCGGCGACGGAGTCCGCGTCACGCTGGAGGGCGGCGAGACGATCGAGGCCGAGATCCTCCTGGTCGCGGTCGGCCGCGGCCCCACCACCGAGGGCCTCGGCTATGACGAGCAGGGACTGACGATGGAGCGCGGCTTCGTGCTCACCGACGAGCGGCTGCACACGAACCTCGACAACGTCTACGCCGTCGGCGACATCGTCCCCGGCCTGCAGCTGGCGCACCGCGGATTCCAGCAGGGCATCTTCGTGGCCGAGGACATCGCCGGCCTGGACCCGACCCCGATCGACGAGAGCGGCATCCCGCGGGTCACCTACTGCGACCCGGAGATCGCCTCGGTCGGTCTGAACGAGTCGGCGGCGCAGGACAAGTACGGCGAGGACCAGGTCGAGTCACTGACCTACGACCTCGGCGGCAACGGCAAGAGCCAGATCCTCAGGACTCAGGGCTTCGTGAAGCTGGTCCGGCAGAAGAACGGCCCGGTCGTGGGGGTACACATGGTCGGCGCCCGCGTCGGCGAGCTCATCGGCGAGGCCCAGCTGATCTACAACTGGGAGGGCTACCCCGAGGACGTTGCTCCCCTGGTGCACGCCCACCCGACCCAGAACGAGGCACTCGGCGAGGCCCACCTCGCCCTCGCCGGCAAACCCCTGCACGCCCACTCGTAGACCGACCCACCCACGACAGCCCGTCAGCCCTAGGAGCGAAGGAACGCAATGGCGACCTCAGTCACCCTTCCCGCACTCGGTGAGTCCGTCACCGAAGGCACCGTCACCCGCTGGCTGAAGCAGCCCGGCGACCAAGTAGCCATGGACGAGCCGTTGCTCGAGGTCTCGACCGACAAGGTCGACACCGAGATCCCGTCCCCCGTGGCGGGCACACTGCTCGAGATCAAGGTCGCCGAGGACGAGACCGTCGAGGTCGGCGCCGAGCTCGCCACCATCGGCGACGAGGGCGAGTCCGGCGGAGCGAGCGAGGGCGGTACGACGGACGACACCTCGTCGCAGGAGCAGGGCGAGTCGCAGCAGGGCGAGTCGCAGCAGCAGGCGCCGGCACAGGCGCAGGCCGAGGCCGCCCCGTCCCAGGACCATGAGCCCCGGCAGACCGAGCCGCAGGGCGACGTACCCGCCGCACAGACCGAGCCGACGCCTGCCCCGCAGGAGACCGCGCCCGGCTCGGCCGACACCAAGCCCGAGGCACAGTCCTCCCAGGCCGGCACGAACACCGGCGGCACCGCGGTGACCCTGCCGGCGCTGGGCGAGTCCGTCACCGAGGGCACCGTGACCCGCTGGCTCAAGCAGGTCGGCGACGACGTGGCCATGGACGAGCCGCTGCTCGAGGTCTCCACCGACAAGGTCGACACCGAGATCCCGTCCCCGGTCGCCGGCAAGCTCCTCGAGATCAAGGTCGCCGAGGACGAGACCGTCGAGGTCGGCGCCGAGCTCGCCAGCATCGGGTCCGGCGAACCGGGCCCCGCCGCCGGCGACGCAGGCGGCCCCGCGCCCTCCGAGGCCGCTCGTGCGCAGGACGTGCCGACCGGCGACGGCCCACCCGCCGCGGGTTCGCAGCAGGATGCCTCGCAGACTCCCCCCGCAGACGAACCCGCTCCGGCGGCCGCGCGGCAGGTGCAGCCCGACGCCGGCGCGGAGTCCGACCAGGCCCCCGCGCAGGAGCAGGCGCCCCAGCAGGCACAGGAGCGAGCGCCGCAGCAGGCGCCGGCTCCACAGCAGGCGCCGCAGCAGACCCAGCAGGCGCCGACCCAGCAAGCGCCCGCCCAGCAGGCCAAGCCCGCAGGAGGCGAGTCGCAGGGCGAGGGCGCGTACGTGACCCCGCTGGTCCGCAAGATGGCCGCCGACCAGGGCGTGGACCTGTCCTCGGTGCAGGGCACCGGGGTCGGTGGCCGGATCCGCAAGCAGGACGTGCTCGAAGCCGCGAAGGCGCAGAAGGCGGCCCAGGAACAGCCTGCCGCTGAGGCCGCGCCGGCCGCATCCGGCGCCGCCGCATCCGGCGCCGCCGCATCCGGGGGCGCCGCCCCGACCGGGGCACCGAGCCCGTTGCGGGGCAAGACCGAACCGCTGACCCGGCTCCGCAAGGTGATCGCCAAGCGGATGGTCGAGTCGCTGCAGACCTCGGCGCAGCTGACCACGGTGGTCGAGGTGGACGTCACCACGATCTCGCGGCTGCGTGACGCGGCCAAGGAGGACTTCGCCAAGCGTGAGGGCGTCAAGCTCTCGTTCCTGCCGTTCTTCGCCAAGGCCGCGATCGACGCGCTCAAGGCGCACCCGTCGCTGAACGCCGCGATCGACACGGAGAAGGGCGAGGTCACCTACTACGACCACGAGAACCTCTCCATCGCGGTCGACACCGAGAAGGGCCTGCTGACCCCGGTGATCAAGGACGCCGGTGACCTGTCGGTGGCCGGGCTCGCCCGCAAGATCGCCGACGTCGCCGACCGGACGCGCAACAACAAGATCGGTCCCGACGAGCTGGCGGGCGGCACGTTCACGCTGACCAACACCGGCAGCCGCGGCGCCCTGTTCGACACCCCGATCATCAACCAGCCGCAGGTGGCGATCCTCGGCACCGGCACCGTGGTCAAGCGTCCCGTCGTGATCGACGACGCGAACCTGGGCGAGACGATCGCGGTACGGCGGATGATCTACCTGGCGCTGACCTACGACCACCGGCTCGTCGACGGGGCGGATGCCGCGCGGTTCCTGTCCGACGTGAAGGAGCGCCTCGAGGCCGGCCAGTTCGAGGTCTGATCCGACCGTCCAGGAGGGGCCCGCGGCGACTCGTTGCCGCGGGCCTCTCGTCTGTCCGCCGGCTCTTGATAGTTCGTGACGATCGACAGGTTTTCCGCGCGCTGAAACCTGTCGATCGTCACGAACTACCTCGGCCGGGACATCGCCCGCTCGGCGACCAGCCGGTGGTGAGGCGGCGCCCGCGTGTCAGAGTGTGTGTATGCGTTTCCTGATCGCCGGCGCGACCGGCTTCCTGGGCGGTGCGCTGCGCGACCACCTCGCCCGCGAGGGCCACCACGTGGTCCGGCTCGTGCGCGGCGAGGCGGTCTCCCACGACGAGTCGCACTGGGACGCCGATCACGGCGTGCTGGACCAGAAGGTGATCGAGAACGCCGACGTGGTGGTCAACCTGGCCGGGGCGTCGTTCGTCAAGTGGCCGTTGACCGAGGCCTACAAGCGGGCCTTCGTCGCCAGCCGAGTGGTGACCACCCGGGTGCTCGCCGAGGCGATCGCCCGCAGCAGCAGCAAGCCGGCGTTCCTGGCCCAGAACGGCACCAGCTACTACGGCGACCGCGGCGACGAGGTGCTCACCGAGGAGTCCGCCGAGGGTGACGACGGCACGTTCCTCAACGGCATCACCAAGCAGTGGCAGGCTGCCACGCAGCCGGCGGTCGACGCCGGAGCGCGGGTCTGCGTGATGCGGACGTCGGCGGTGCTCGACAGGCGGGGCGGAGCGTTCCGGCCGCTGTACCTGGTGTTCAAGGCCGGCTTGGGCGGGCCGGTCGGTGACGGGACGCAGTACTTCTCCACCATCTCGCTCGGCGACTGGCTCCGCGCGGTGACCTTTCTGGCCACCCACGACGAGTGCTCCGGCGCCTACAACCTCACCGGTCCGCAGCCGACCACCAACGCGGAGTTCGGCCGGGAGCTGGGCCGGATGCTGCACCGGCCGACCGTCCTCCGGGTTCCCGCCACACCGCTGCGCAAGGTGCTGCCGGAGCTCTCCCCCGAGCTGCTCAGCTCGGTCCGCGTGGAGCCCGCGCGGCTCCAGGAGGCCGGGTTCCGCTTCGACCACCCGGCCGTCAACGCCCGCCTCGCGGCCGCCCTGACCGGCTGATCGCGCCTCCGGCCGAGCCGCCCCTGGCCGAGCCGCTCACCGGACCGCGGCGACCTTCCAGCTGCCGGCGCGCTGGACCAGGGTCAGCTCGCGGGTCGTCGCCCGGTCCCGCGGCAGCACGGTCCGCGCCCCGGCCGCATCGACCGCGACAGCACCGTCGAGCCGGTCGGTGACCCGCAGCCGCCACCGCCGCGGCGCGCGTGCGAGCACCTCCACCGCGAGCAGCTGCATCCGCATCCCCGTCACACGCAGTCCCCGCGCCAGGTAGCCGCGCAACATCCGCACGTCCGACGTACCGGCCGCCGAGCCGTCGACGTAGAGCGACCGCAGCCCGGCCACGTCCCCTGCCGCGTAGGCGTCGGCGCGGGCGCCGTCCCAGGCGTGGAGCACGGCGACGGCCGGCCTCGACCGGGCAGGCGCGTCGACCGGCACCGCGAACGGCTCCGACGAAGCAGGCGAGGCGGACGGGGGTACGACGGACGGGGCGCGGGTGGACCCGCCGGCCCACCACCATGCCCCGGCCACCGTCAGCGCGACGGCGGCCAGCGAGACGAACCAGAGCAGCGGATGCCGGGACACCCCACCACTGTGGACTAACCGCGGTGATCGTGCCCGGCGTCGTCCACAGGGTCCTGCCCGATCAGCGCGACCCCGTCCGGGCGGCCCACGTGCAGCATCTCGGCGGTCACCCGGTCGGCATGGTCCGGGGTGTGCCAGAGCCGGCCCGGCCACCAGATCGCCGGACCGATGTCGTAGGACAGCGACGGCACCAGCAGCGAGCGGACCACGATGGTGTCGAGCAGCACGCCGAACGCGACGATGAACGCGATCTCGACGAGGAACAGCAACGGCAGCACGCTCAGCGCCGCGAACGTGGCGGCGAGCACGACGCCGGCCGAGGTGATCACTCCGCCGGTGGCCGAGAGCCCCTTGAGCACACCGGGATGGGTGCCCTGTCGCAACGACTCCTCACGCACCCGGGTCATCAGGAAGATCGAGTAGTCGATGCCCAGCGCGACCAGGAACACGAACCCGATCAGCATCGTCGACGGGTCCGCGGACGGGAAGTCGAAGACGTGGTTGAACAGCACGGCGCTGATTCCCATCGTCGCGCCGAACGAGAGCACGTTGGCCACGATCAGCAGGAACGGTGCGAGCAGGGAGCGCAGCAGCAACGCGAGCACCACGAAGATCACCAGCAGGATCGCCGGCATCACCTTCAGCCGGTCGGCGTCGACGGTGTTGCGGGTGTCGAGCAGGATCGCGGTCTGGCCGCCGATCACGATGTCCTCACTGACCTGGTCCATGTCGGAGCGCAGGTCGCGCAGGACCTCGGTGGCGCGCTCTGAGTCGGCGTTGGTGTCGAGCGTGATCAGCAGGGCCGCCTCGCCGTCGACGATCTTCGGCGTGGCCCTCCGGCCCCGGGCCGACCCCTCCTCCGGGAGGAAGCTCACGCCGTCCTCGGCGACCCCCGCGTGCCCGGCCGCGATGCCCATCGCCTCCTCGAGGTCCTGCTCCGGGACCAGCGCGATCGCGGGGCTGGAGCGGTCGGACGCGAAGTGCCGGTCCAGCACGTCCTGTGCCTTGACCGAGTCGACCTCGGTCAGGAACAGCTCGGTCTGCGGCACCGGGTCCTCGTTCAGGGTCGGCACGAACGCGGCGCAGGCGGCGAGCACCACGAACGTCGTCACCCACACGGCCCGGGCCCGACGCCCCACCAGCCGCGACACCGCGCCCCACACGCCGCGGGTGTCACGGTGCTCGGAGCCGTAGCGGGGCAGCAGCGGCCAGAACGCCGCCCGTCCCAGCAGCACCAGCACCGCCGGCAGCAGAGTGAGCGCGGCGAGCATGGCGCCGGCGATCCCGAACGCACCGACCGGGCCCAGGCCCTTGAGGCTGGACAGGTCGGAGAGCAGCAGGCACAGCAACCCGAGGATCACCGTGGCACCGGAGGCGACCACCGGCTCGAACGCGCCCCGGTACGCCTTGCGCATCGCGTCGTACTTCGACTCGGTGTCGCGCAGCTCCTCCCGGAACCGCGCCACGATCAGCAGCGAGTAGTCGGTGGCCGCGCCGACCGCGAGGATGAACAGGATCCCCTGGCTCTGCCCGTTCAGGTCGAGCACGTCGTGCTTGGCGAGGAAGTAGATGGCCGCGGACGCGACCCCGAGCGCGAGCACGGCGGAGAAGAGTACGACGAACGGCAGCACCGGGCTGCGGTACACGAGGAGCAGGATCACCAGCACCACCAGCAAGGCGACGCCGAGCAGGATCCCGTCGATCGCGCCGAACGCCTCGATGAAGTCCCCGAGGATCCCGCCGGGCCCGCCGACCAGCGCGGTGAGCCCCTCGGGCGGGTCGGCCACCACCTCGCGCACGTCGAGGACCGCCTGCTCCAGCTCCTCGCCGTCCGAGCTCGACAGGGGTACGACGACCTGGGCGGCTGTTCCGTCCGCCGACGGGATCGGTCCCACCACCCCGTCCGCGTCGACGTTCGCCACCTGTCGCAGCTGCTCGACGTACCCGATGATCGTCTTCTGGTCCTGTGGGGTCAGGCCGCCATCGCGTTCGAACACGACGATCGCCGGCACGCTCTCGCTGCCGACGAACCGCGCGTACTTCTCCTGGGCGATCGTCGACTCGGCGCTGTCCGGCAGGAAGGCGGCGTTGTCGTTCTCCTGCACCTGCGCCAGCTTGCCCGCGAAGGTGGCCAGCGGCCCGCCGACGAACAGCCACAGCAGCAGGATCACCAGCGGCAGCACCCAGCGCCGGGAACGGATGGAGCTGCTCGCCATCGCAGAGTGCCTTTCACGGGTCGGACCGGCCGGTTCCACATATGATTCCGCATCCACCCCGTCGAGCACGAAGCCGCCCCGGGGTTAGGCTCGACCGCGTGGATCTGATCTTCGAGACCGTCGGCTTCGGCGACGCCGCCGTGGACTACCAGGCCGCCTGGGACCTGCAGCGCGAGGTGCACGCCTCGGTCGTCGCGGGCGGGACGGGCACCGTGCTGTTCCTCGAGCACCCTCCGGTGTACACCGCCGGGAAGCGCACCGAGCCGCACGAGCGGCCCCTGGACGGGTCGGCCCCCGTCGTCGACGTCGACCGCGGCGGGAAGATCACCTTCCACGGGCCGGGCCAGCTCGTCGGCTACCCGATCGTGCGGCTGCCCGACCACGTCCTCGTCGTCGACTACGTGCGCCGGGTCGAGGAGGCGCTGATCCACACCTGCACCGATCTCGGCGTGACCACCGCCCGGGTCCCCGGCCGGAGCGGCGTGTGGCTGCGCGCGGACGCACGCGGGCCGGAACGCAAGATCGGTGCGATCGGGATCCGCGTCGCGCGCGGGGTCACCATGCACGGCTTCGCGCTGAACTGCGACGTGGACCTGTCCTGGTACGACAGCTTCGTGCCGTGCGGCATCTCCGACGCCGGCGTGACCTCGCTGTCGGTCGAGCTCGGCCGCGACGTGACGGTCGACGAGGTGGCCCCGACGGCCGAGCGACACCTGCGTGACCTGCTCGGGTGGGCGCCCTACGAGCCGACACCCGACTACGAGCCGCGCCCGGAGCCGGGTCGCGCACGGCACGACACGATCAGCGTTCCGGTCCTCAATCCCCGCGGCTGAGCCGCCGCTGCGTCATTCTTGGCCCCGAGAGACGGGGAGAGACCATGAGTGCTCTGGTGATCGAGACCAGTGGCCTGCGCAAGGAGTTCCACACCCGTCGCGGCCGCCACATCGTCGCCGTCCACGACCTGGACCTCGCCGTCCCGGCGGGCGGCGTGCACGGCTTCCTCGGACCGAACGGCTCGGGCAAGACCACCACGATCCGGATGCTGCTCGGCCTGGCCCGCGCCAGCAAGGGCGAGATGCGGCTGTTCGGTGAGCCGGTCCCCCGCCACCTCCCGCAGGTGATGCGCCGGGTCGGGGCGGTGGTCGAGCAGCCCAAGTTCGTGCCCACGTTCACCGGTCGCAAGAACCTCTCCCTGCTCGCCGGTTCGATCGGCGCGCCGTCCTCGACCGTCGACGCGGCCCTGGCGCGGGTGGGGCTGACCGGCCGTGACAAGGAGCGCTACAAGGGCTACTCGCTGGGCATGAAGCAGCGGCTCGCGATCGCCGCCACACTGCTGAAGAGCCCCGACCTGCTGATCCTCGACGAGCCCACCAACGGCCTCGACCCGGCGGGGATCCGCGACATCCGGGACATGATCCGCGGCCTCGGCGAGAGCGGCGTGACCGTGCTGCTGAGCTCGCACATCCTCGCCGAGGTGCAGCAGGTGTGCCACTCGGTCTCGATCATCGGCAACGGCCGGTTGCTCGCGTCCGGCGACGTGGACGACCTGGTCGGGGCCGGCGCGAGTACGACGCGCGTGCGGGTCGCCGACCAGCCCACGGCGGCCGCTCATCTCGAACGAGCCGGCTACACCGTGATCAGCAACGGTGACGGCGCGCTGCATGTCGACGGCGCCACCGGTCCGGAGCAGATCACCCGGCTGCTCGCCGAGCATGGGCTGTACGTCAGCGAGCTGACCCCGGTACGCCGGGACCTGGAGTCGGTGTTCCTGCAACTGACCAAGGACGACACGCTCGCCACCACGGCCACCACGGCCACCGCCGGCACCGCCACGGCCACCGACGGAGGCACGGCATGAGACTCCTCCTGGTCGAGCTGAACCGGTTCCGGTCCCGTCGCGCGATCGCGTTGATGCTGCTCGCGGCCGCGCTGGTGGCGGCGATCCTGGCCACCACCACGATCTATGAGAGCCGGCCGCTGACCGACTCCGACATCGCCGCCGCCCAGGCCCAGGCCGACGCGGAAGCACAGCAGCCCTACGTCCAGCGCGACCTGGCGCGCTGTGAGAAGCACCCGAGGCGGTTCATGGGTCCGGGGGCGACAGTCGAGGACTGCGAGCCCAACATCGTCCCGCAGGTCGAGTGGTACCTCTACCGCCCGACGCTGTCACTGGCCGAGGAGCGGATGGACTCGGGCCTCGCGGTGCTGATGATCGTCTCGGCGGTGATGATCATCGTCGGCACCACGTTCGCCGGCGCGGACTGGGCGTCCGGGTCGATCAGCAACCAGCTGATCTTCGAGCCGCGGCGGCTGCGGGTGTGGCTGGCCAAGGCCGGCGCGGTGTTCCTCGGCACGCTGGTGGTCTCCGCGGTGGTCCTGGTCGCGTTCTGGGTCGCGCTCTACGTCGCCGCGGAGTCGCGCGGCATCCCCACCGGGGCGGCCGTGCAGAGCGAGATCCGGTGGATGGTCGGCCGGGGCGTGCTGATGGCCGGCGTCGCGGCACTGGGCGGGTTCGCGCTCACCATGCTGCTGCGGCACACGGTGGGCACGCTGGCGGTGATGTTCGCCTACGCGGTGGGCGGTGAGGCGCTGACCGCCGCACTCCCGGTCGCCGGCGCCGGCCGCTGGAGCCTGGCCAACAACGTGTTCGCGTGGCTCGGCGACGGGCACGAGTACTGGGACGGCACGGTGACCTGCTCCGGCGGCGCGTTCGACTGTGACCAGTCGGTGGTGCTGTCGCTGGCCGGAGGCGTGACCTATCTCGGGGTGGTGCTGCTGGTCGTCGTGGTGCTGTCGATGTTCTTCTTCCGACGCCGCGACATCGCCTGACCCCGACTTGTCAGACGCGTGTGCGGCCAGGACCGCCCAGGAGTCTGACAAGTCGGCGGCGATTGGGGGCGGGTCACGGCCGCGGCGTACAGTGGCCCGCGTGACTCAAGCGCCCACCCAGCACTCCGGCACGCCCTCCGCACCCGCCCCGGAAGGGCGCAAGCTGCTCCGGCTCGAGGTCCGCAACGCCGAGACTCCCATCGAGAAGAAGCCGGCGTGGATCAAGACCAAGGCGAAGATGGGCCCGCAGTACCGCGAGCTGCAGGACCTGGTGAAGAGCGAGGGCCTACACACGGTCTGCCAGGAGGCCGGCTGCCCCAACATCTTCGAGTGCTGGGAGGACCGGGAGGCCACGTTCCTCATCGGTGGCGAGCAGTGCACCCGCCGCTGCGACTTCTGCCAGATCGACACCGGCCGGCCCGAGGAGCTCGACCGGGACGAGCCGCGCCGCGTGGCCGAGTCGGTGGAGCAGATGGGCCTGCGCTACGCGACGGTCACCGGGGTCGCCCGCGACGACCTCGACGACGGCGGCGCCTGGCTGTATGCCGAGACCATCCGCCAGGTGCACCGGCGCAGCCCGGGAACCGGCGTGGAGATCCTCATTCCCGACTTCAACGGCCGACCGGAGCAGGTCAGCCAAGTTGTCGATGCCGAGCCGCAGGTGTTCGCGCACAACGTCGAGACGGTGCCGCGCATCTTCAAGCGGATCCGGCCGGCGTTCCGCTACCAGCGCTCGCTCGACGTGATCACCATGGGCCGCGACGCCGGACTGGTCACCAAGTCCAACCTCATCCTCGGCATGGGCGAGGAGGACCACGAGATCGAGCAGGCCCTGCGGGACCTGCACGAGGCGGGCACCGACCTGATCACGATCACGCAGTACCTGCGGCCCTCCCCCCGGCACCACCCGGTCGACCGGTGGGTCAAGCCGGAGGAGTTCGTCCACTGGTCGCAGGTCGCCGAGGAGATCGGCTTCAAGGGCACGATGAGCGGGCCGCTGGTGCGCTCCTCCTACCGGGCCGGCCGGCTGTGGGCGCAGGCGACGGTGCGCAGCGGCAAGCCGGTGCCGCCCGAGCTG
>DASSBE010000015.1:0-3002 GCA_035699065.1 Nocardioidaceae bacterium | reverse complement strand
TCCTCGTCGGTCGACCTCAACCAGAGCCCCGCTCTCGCGCAGAGCCTCAGCGGGGGCATCGGCCAGCCTGGTGGCCTCGTCAGCTTGTGGCGTGAACAGACCTATGTCGTGGGTGGGGCGCCTACCAGGTCGTGGGCAAGCATCGCGCCGCCACCGGCGAGGGCGACCTGGTCGGCCTCGGGCAGGCTGAACGCAAGACGGGCTATCTGCTCGTGAAGAGGGTCTAGCCTCGCGAGGCTGCGACACCCAGGAGTGGCTCCCAGGCCTGCCGCACGTGGGCGGGTAGCCGGAGCCGGGTCCACAGCCGCTGGAGCTCGGTGTGGTTCAGGTAGCCGCAGATGTCCTCGACGGTGCCGTCGGCGAGCACGATCTGGTAGAGCTCGATGCGCTCGGCCTCGTTGTCGAGGTCGAAGACCCGGTCCGGGCCGGCGCCAGAGGAATAGGTGCGCAGCGGCAACCGCACCGACCCGTCTACCGGGCCGCGCAAGTCTTCCAAGTGCTCGGGGATCGCGACCGGTCGCTGCCAGCCCTCACGGCGAGGACCACGTGTGGTTGCCGGCATCGGATCACTCCCTTCAACCCCAAGGATCGCACGCGGGACCCACAAGGGTGCACGCAGCGACGAGGACGCTCCGCGGATAAGTGAGTGTCCTTCGGAGACTCCGGCGCTCGGGTGAAACGGCAACCGCGTCAATCGCGGCGGTATGGGTCACCTTCGCCTTGTGGCCGCCTTCTGGGACTGCTCGGCGCGGCCCAGCATCAACGACTTTTCGCGCTCGTTGGAGGTCAGCGACGCTGCCTCGCGGAACGACGCGGCTGCGTCGGCATGGCGACCGGCCCGCCAGAGCAGGTCTGCGCGGACACTGGGCAGGAGGTGCGACCCGGCGAGCGCGCCCTCGGGGAGGCCATCGAGAATGGCGAGGCCAGAATCCGGGTCGAAAGCCCGTCCGTGCGCGACGGCCCGGTTGACCTCCACGATCGGGCCGGGTGCTGCCTCAGCGAGCACGTCGTACAGCTTCGCGATGGCACGCCAGTCGGTTTCCCCGGGTGTCGCTGCGCTGGCATGCCTGGACGCGATCGCCGCTTGCAGGTAGTACCGACCGACGGCCTTCCCGCGCACGGCGAGCAGTTCCGCGCGCTCCAACGCGGCCAGCCCGCGCCGGATCAGGAGCACGTCCCACAGGCTCCGATCCTGGTCATCAAGCAGCACCGGTCGGCCGCCGGCGTCGACGCGGGCAGAGGCGCGCGAGCCTTGCAGTTCCAGCAGCGCCTGCAGTCCATGCACCTCCGGCTCATCCGGCATCAGTTCGGCGAGCATCCTGGCCAGCCGGATGGCCTCGTTCGTCAGTTCGGGGCGCATCCAGTGGTCGCCCGCAGTCGCGGTGTAGCCCTCGTTGAAGATTAGGTAGACCACGGCCATCACATCGTCGAGCCGGTCAGTGCGCTCGGCACCGACCGGGAGCTCGAAATCGATGCGGGCTTCGCTGAGCGTCTTCTTCGCCCGGGAGATCCGCTGCCCCATCGCACTCTCGGCGGCCAGGAAGCCGCGAGCGATCTCCGCGGTCGTCAACCCCCCGACCAGACGAAGCGTCAGCGCGGCCCGGGACTCCGCGGTGAGCTGCGGGTGACAGGTCAGGAAGATCAGTCGCAGGACGTCGTCCTCGATGAAGTCCACGTGCGTTGTGAGGTCGGACATCCCGTCCTCCTCGCTCAGGCGATGACCGAGCTCTTCGGTCTTGCGACGCAGGTTGTCAGCCCGCCGGAAGCTGTCGACGGCGCGACGCTTGGCGGTCGTCATCAACCAGGCGCCGGGGTTGTCGGGGATGCCGTGGATGGGCCAGCTCTCAAGCGCGCTCACCAGCGCGTCCTGCGCCAGGTCCTCGGCGAGGTCGAGATTTCGGGTCATCCGGGTCAGCGCCCCGACCAGCCGCGCGGACTCCTCACGCCAGGCGGCGGTGATCGTTTCGCCAGTGGTCTGGGCCATGCGGCCAGCCTAGGGCCGGCCGCACGGCCGTATCTGAGTGAGTGCTCAGGCGTCGGCCGCCTCGGGCGGCGCCTCCGAGACCTGACGCAGAGTGGCGACCATCTCGCACTCGGGCCAATACTTGGCGTGTAGCTCGGCGAACTCCTGCTGCCCGGCGATCGCCGCCTCAAGGCTGTCGTACTGAAGCAGGGCCCACCCACCGACGACCTCTTTGGCTTCGGCGTACGGGCCGTCGACCCGCGTCGTGTCACCCTTGCGGACCACGAAGTTCACGGCGTCCTCGGTGCCGAACAGACCGCCCCCGTCGAGGAAGTGACCCTGCTGCGCCTGCTCACTTATGTAGGTGTCCATCGCGTCGAACAACGCCTGCGGCGGCGCGCCGATGCCCTCTTCCATCTTCACGAATCCCATGAACCGCGGCATTGCTTTGCTCCTCAGCTTCGGTGCCCACCGCTACTCGGTGGCCGACTCACCCGTACGTCGAACGACATCCTGCGCCTTCGACATCGCATACGAAGGTATTTTCGCGCGGGGCCCTTCCCGGAGCGCGCGCCGCGCCGGAAGGCCACACCGGCGTTAGGCGGCGAAGCTACCTGGCCGCTCTCGCGGGAAATGATGCGCGTCAGCGGATCCGCTCGAACAGGGACACGATGATCCCTTCGGGCGCACGCACGTAGGCCATCCGCACGCTGTTCTCGTACTTGCCGGTCGGGCGTGCCCTCGAGCTCGAGACCCAGTCTGACGAAGAACGCCGTCACCGAGTCGAGGTCCGCGACGGTGATGCCGATGTGGTCGAAACGTTGTACGTGTGCCATGGGATTCATCGGCCCCATTGTTGCCTCGCCGATTCAGTTCAATGCTGAGACGGGGGCTGGGGTCTCGCCATGTTGCTCTCGCGGCGGTAAGACGCACCGCGATTCCGAGACCGCGACGGCCTTGCAGCTCCCGTCTGCTACTCAACATCGAGGCGAGGAACTCCTACTCTCGTGTGGTGGAGGAGTTGCGGACCAATCGCCAG
>DASSBE010000014.1:0-3503 GCA_035699065.1 Nocardioidaceae bacterium | reverse complement strand
GCCTCGCAACGCTGCGCCGTCTCCACGAGCTCGGTCAGCGTGGTGGGCAGCTGGGGGCAGGCGGCCTTCTCGGTCTCCGCGCCGGTCGGGGCGACGGTGATCAGCAGCTTGTCGTGCGACGCAGTCATGGCGTCATCGTGCCAGACTTCGAGGCGCCCGTCGAACCACGAGACAGGAAGATTTCCCGATGCGAGCCGTTGTGCAACGAGTTCTTCAGGCGTCCGTCGTGGTGGACGGGACAGTTGTCGGCGCGATCGAGGGACCGGGGCTGCTCGTGCTGCTCGGCGTGACGCACAGCGACGGCCCGCGCGAGGTGTCCTGGATGGCGCGCAAGGTGTGGGAGCTGCGGATCATGCGCGAGGAGAAGTCCGCCGCCGACCTGGAGGCGCCGATCCTCGTGGTCAGCCAGTTCACGTTGTACGGCGACGCGCGCAAGGGCCGGCGTCCGACCTGGATCGCCGCCGCTCCGGGTCCGGTGTCCGAGCCGCTCTACGAGGCGGTGTGTGCGGAGCTGTCGGCGCTGGGCGCTACGGTGGCGCGCGGGAGCTTCGGCGCGGACATGCAGGTGTCCCTGGTCAACGACGGCCCGGTGACGATGCTGCTCGAGACCGATGCTGCTCGAGAGCCGAGGGTGGGAGAGTGAGCGCGTGAGGGAGAGACTGGGTACGGCGGCCATCGTGCTGTTCGTGCTGGTCGACATCGTCCTGGTGATGGTGGCGTTCCGCCATGTCACACCCGCGACCTCCGGCTCTCCCCCGCCCGCGACACCGGCCCCGCCCGCCGTACCGTCCTCCGCCTCTCCCTCCCCCACCATCGCGCCGGCAGCCGCCGACGCGTCGCTGTTCCTCTCGGTCGCGCCGGACGGGACGCTGCTGCGGTCGACCCGCGGGAGCTGCCCGGACGCCGTCGCGCCGGTGGTCGAGGTCTCCACCGACGGCGGCTCGACGTTCGCGCCGGTCGACGTGGCGGCCGACCTGTCCGAGGTGCTGCGGGTCCAGGCCGACGGCGCCGACGACCTGTGGGTGGTCGGGGCGGACGGCGACTGCGCGCTCGGCGTGTACCGCGGCGGCGCCGAGGACGGCTGGGGGCTCAGCCCCGGCACCGACGGCGCCTGGCACCTGCTCGCCAACCCGCGCCGGTCCGCCGTGCACGCCCCCGACGGCGCGGTGGACACCCCGTGCGCGCCGGTCAGCCTGTCCTCGATCCCGGGTGGCGCGCGGATCCTGTGTGCCGACGGCTCGGTGAGCGGTACGACGGACGCCGGGAGCTCATGGGAAGAGCTGGGCCGGGTCCGGGGCGCGACGGCGATCTGGTTCACGTCGGCCGACCACGGCTACGCGCTCGGAACCTCGGCCGACTGCCCTGCGGCGGTGCAGGAGACCACGGATGCGGCCGCCACCTGGAGCGAGCTGACCTGTCTCGGCGACGTCTCGAGTGTCGGGGCCTCCGCGGGGGCCGGGCCGGACGGGGTGCACGCGCCGGCGGCGGTGGCCGCGGACGGGGACACGGTCGCGGCACAGGCCGGCGACCTGCTGCAGGTCAGCCCGGACGCGGGGCAGACGTGGCAGCCAGCCGGGGGATGATCTGCGTGAGCAGCCGCTCGAGGTGCTGCGCCGCGGCGGCCGCTGCCTCGGGTCCCCTGTTGTAGGGGTCCACCACATCGTCCTCGGGTGTCGCGGGCTTGTGCGCCTTGCGGCACGCGGCGAGCAGCTCGAAGCCGTGCAGCTCCTCGGGCAGGTCGGCGATCGTGCGGGCGAACTGACTGATCGTGTACACCCGCCACACCGCAC
Source organism: Nocardioidaceae bacterium (assembly GCA_035699065.1). Taxonomy (GTDB): domain Bacteria; phylum Actinomycetota; class Actinomycetes; order Propionibacteriales; family Nocardioidaceae; genus Nocardioides_C. The sequence continues at coordinate 1,713 of DASSBE010000014.1, read as the reverse complement.
CCGGCCGGTCGTCGAGGATGAACTGCCGGTGGCTGCGGGCCGCGGTCAGCACCAGGTCGGCCTCGTCGACCATCTGCATGGTGAGTCTTCGGCTCGCGAAGCCGTCCGGGTCGATGCCGCGGCTGACCAGCTCGGCGGCCAGGGGGGCGTTGACCGGCTCGTCGACCCAGCCGTGGGTGCCGGCACTCATGACCTGCACGCTCGGGTCGTCTTGGGCGAGGCGGCGGGCCAGCTGCTCCGCGAACGCGGACCGGCAGATGTTGGCGGTGCAGACGAACAGGAGCTTGAGGGGGCCGGTTGGCGGGTGGGACGGCGCGGGCGGCTGCGACGCGGGCGGCGGCGTCACCCGGTGGCCTCGCCCAGCGTGACCTCGCTGATCGCGACGGTGTTGCGCGGGCCGCGGGTGGTGCCGAGGATCTCGACCACCACCCGGTCCGACGCGGTCTTGGGGATCCGGACGGTCTGCATCGACCGGTTGCCGGACGCGCCGTTGAGCCTCTGCACGACCGAGGAGCCGTCGCTGAACGTCCAGCGTGCCCTGGTGATCCGGTTGTTCTCCGCGTACCGGTCCGCACCGCTCTTGCGGTCCGTCTTCGCGTAACCGGGGACCATCCCGACCTCGCCGATCGTGGTCTCCTCGGGGAGCGTGAAGGTCACCTTCTGGCCCACGCCGCTGCCGTCACAGCGCCAGGCCGTGGACCGGTCGCCGTCGAACATGTTGCTCGGGTCGTAGCTCACCTCGTGCCCCGCGGCGTCCACGCTGCTGTCGGACTGGCACGACGCGGTCGCCCCACCGATCGCGACCGGTGCCACCTGTCCGTCGTACTTCTTCTGCTCGGTCTTCGGTCCGCTGCTCTCGCCGCCCTGGCTGCTCGCGCTCCCGGAGTCCTCGCCGAGCACCACGCCGTCCGGCTCCGACGAGCTGCCCGTGTCGCCGACCTCGCTGGAGAAGACCCGACCGAGGCCGTAGGCGGCCAGGATCAGGACCAGGGCCAGGCCGATCAGCACCAGTGGGGCGAGCAGCTTCCGGCGGCGGTCCTCGGCCTCGGCCGGCGTGGGGGCCGGTGCGCGGGTCGGCTTGCGGCTCGGGGCCAGTGACCGTGGCGGCGCCGGGCTGTCCTCCGGCTCGCGGAGCCAGTCGAAGGACTCCAGCCGCGCGGTCTGCTCCGCCTCGGCCTCGCTCGCGCCCTGCTCGTAGGCGCGCTGGTACCCACGGCGATACGCCTCGGCGTACTCCGGCGGCAGATCCGGTGGCAGGTCACCGGGCGGGTTGGGTCCAGACACGGTTGTTCAGCCTACGGAACGTTCCCCGGATCGCACAAAGCACTCCGGTCGGCTGCACGAGCAGCACACATGTGCAGTTTCGGCAGTCACTCCGGTCCTATCGACGCACAAGTCGCACACGTGTGCAGTTGTTGCAGTCACCGTCCCCTGTGGATAACTTCTGCGGCGCTCGGGCGACCCTTGGCAGAGTGCCTCCATGCCCAAACTCGACACCCGCTGGCCGTTCACCCGGCACCAGGCGCTCTCCGCCGGAATCCCGGCCGGCGCGCTTCGCGGCCCCCGGTACACGCAGCTGTTCCGCGGCATCTACATCCAGAGCCGCGTTCCGTTCCACGCCGAGATCCGCACCCGCGCCGCGCTGCTGGCACATCCGCCACGCGCGTTCGCCAGCTACCACAGCGCCGCGAAGCAGTACCACCTGCCGGTGCC
>DASSBE010000013.1:0-27508 GCA_035699065.1 Nocardioidaceae bacterium | reverse complement strand
GTGCTCACCCACGGCAACGGTCCGCAGGTCGGCAACCTGTTGGTCAAGAACGAGCTCGCCGCGTCCGTCGTACCCCCGGTTCCCCTGGACTGGTGCGGCGCCCAGACGCAGGCGACGCTCGGCTTCGTGCTGATGGACGCGCTGGACGCCGCTCTGGCGCGACGAGGAGTGGTACGTCGGACAGCGGCGGTCGTCACCCGCACACGTGTCGACGCGGCGGACCCCGGATTCGTGAAGCCCACCAAGCCGATCGGCCGCTACCTGTCCCAGGACGAGGCCGCCCTGTTGATCGACCACGGCGAGACCTGGGAGCTGCGCGGCGACAAGGGCTGGCGCCGGGTGGTCGCCTCGCCCGAGCCGCTGGAGATCCTCGACGCCTCCGCGGTGGCGGCCCTCGTCGAGGCCGGCTTCATCGTGATCGCCAACGGCGGCGGCGGGATCCCCGTCGTGCGCGGGGACGACGGCAGCCTGCGCGGCGTGGAAGCGGTGATCGACAAGGACCTCGGCGCCGCGCTGCTGGCCCGGACCGTCGCGGCCGACGTGCTCGTGATCGCCACCGACGTACCCCACGCGATCCTGCACTTCGACACCCCGCAGGCGCAGCCGATCGAACGGATCTCCGTGCACGGGCTCCGGTCGCTCGCCGCCGAGGGCCACTTCGCCAGCGGCTCGATGGGGCCGAAGGTGGACGCGGCGTGCCGGTTCGTCGAGCGCAGCGGGGGCTTCGCCGTGATCACCAACCTGGACAACATCCTCGACGCGGTCGCCGGCAGCAGTGGCACCGTGGTCCTCCCCGAGTAGTCAACCCACCCACCAGAAGGAGCGCACGCGATGCCAGAACCGATCGAGGTACGCAAGGTCCCGATCCTCAACGTGTCCGACGCCAGTGGCCTGTCAGACCTGATCGACAAGGGCGAGATCGAGGCCGACCGGGTGATCGCGGTGATCGGCAAGACCGAGGGCAACGGCGGGGTGAACGACTACACCCGGATCATCGCCGACCGCGCGTTCCGTGAGGTCCTGGTCGCCAAGGGCAGCCGCAGCGCCGAGGACGTGAAGCAGGTCCCGATCGTGTGGTCCGGCGGCACCGACGGGGTGATCAGCCCGCACGCCACGGTGTTCGCCACCGTCCCGGCCGACCAGGCGCCCGCCACCGACGAGCCCCGGCTCACCGTCGGCTTCGCGATGAGTGAGGTCCTGATGCCTGAGGACATCGGCCGGGTGGCGATGGTCTCCAAGGTGGCCGACGCGGTGAAAGTCGCGATGGAGCGGGCCGGGATCACCGACGTCGCCGACGTGCACTACGTGCAGACCAAGACCCCGCTGCTGACCATCCACACCATCCGGGACGCCAAGAGCCGCGGGAAGACGGTGTGGACCGAGCACACCCACGAGTCGATGGACCTGTCCAACGGGTGCACGGCGCTCGGGATCGCGGTGGCGCTCGGCGAGATCGAGATGCCGACCGACGAGCAGGTGATGCACGACCGGTCGCTGTACTCCGCGGTCGCCTCCTGCTCCTCCGGGGTCGAGCTGGACCAGGCACAGGTGGTCGTGGTCGGCAACGCGCGCGGCGTCGGTGGTCGGTACCGGATCGGGCACTCGGTGATGAAGGACGCGCTGGACCAGGACGGGATCTGGGCCGCGATCACGGACGCCGGACTCGACCTGCCGGACCGGCCGCACTGGACCGACCTGCAGGGCCGCCTGGTGAACGTGTTCCTCAAGTGCGAGGTCAGCCAGGACGGCCAGGTGCACGGCCGCCGCAACGCGATGCTCGACGACTCCGACGTGCACTGGCACCGGCAGATCAAGTCGTGTGTCGGTGGGGTCACCGCCGCGGTCACCGGCGATCCGGCAGTTTTCGTGTCGGTCTCCGCGGCGCACCAGGGACCCGACGGCGGCGGCCCGGTCGCGGCGATCGTCGACCTCGGCGACGACCCGACGGGCTACGTCCCGCCGGCCGGGTAGCACCTCCGCGGTCCGGCTCGCGGTCCGGCTCGGCGGTCCGGCTCGGCGGTCCGGCTCGGTCGTACGACATCGCGCCGGTCCGTTGTACGCCGGCCGCCACTTCCCTGGTTCAACCCGCACCTCCCACGATCTGTGCACCGTGGGAGGTGACGGTTTCCCTGCATACCCTGGGGAAGCTGTGGCAAGACGGGACTACAGCGAGCGGATGCCCCACGACGAGGAGTGCTCGTCCCCGTCCTCGCCGGCCGGCGCCAGGACCACCAGGTCGTCCCCGGAGCGGAACGCGTCCGGCGGGGAGGTCATCGGCTCGACCGCGAGCGCCCGGCGCGCCCGCGGCCCGAGGTCGTCGCCGGTGTAGACCTGCACCCAGTGGTGCCGCCGGTCCATCCACAGGGCCACCGCGCGGTCGGCGGACGGGTTGCGCAGGTGGACCTCGACGCGCCCGTCCGGCTCACGGTCGAGGTCGGTGAACGGCGTGTCCAGGGACACGTCCTTCAGCGGCCGGCCGGCCCGGAAGTCGTAGTCGGTGCCGTCCACGGGCTCACTGCCCGACGGGATCTTCCGGTCGTCGACGGTCACCCGGGTCGCGGCCGGCAGCGTCAGCTCCCAGTCGTCGATGCCGTCGTCGCCGACGGTGAGGTAGGGGTGTGCGCCCTGGGCGAACGGTGCCGAGGAGGCACTCAGGTTGGTCGCGGTGACGGTCACCGTCAGCCCGTCCGCGGACAGGTCGTAGAGGACGTGCAAGTCCACCGTCCACGGGTAGCCCTTCTGCGCCATCAGCCGGCACACCAGCGACACCGAGTGCTCGGTCTGCTCCTCCAGCGTCCACGAGGTCCACCGGGTCAGTCCGTGCATGGCGTTGCCACGGGCCGGCTCGGACAACCCGAGCTGGTGCTCCGTGCCGTCGAAGGAGTAGCCGCCGTCCTGGATCCGGTTCGGCCACGGCAGCAGCAGCTGACCGCTTCCGGAGGGCGCCATCACGTCGGTGCCGTAGCCCGCGACGAGCGGTTGCCCGTCGTACTCCAGCAGCCGCAGGCCGCCGCCGCACTCGGTGACGACGGCGCGGTAGCGCCCCCCGTCGATCTGGTACTGCTCCCCACTGGGCGCGATCATCGCGACGACCCCTTTCTGCTCCGGCCCCACCTTGCCACGTAATTCGGGTGCGGTAGCACGGGCCGCCTCCTACGCTCTGCGGATGAGCATCAGCCTCAGGGGCCTGACCCGTTCCGACGTGCCGGCGTGGAACCGGCTCCTCGCCGACATCGAGGACGTGGAGAAGAGTGGCGAGGCCTACAACGAGGCCGACCTGCACGAGGAGATGGACAACCCCGACCTCGAGCTCGGCCAGGACATCGTCGGCGCGTTCGACGGTGACGAGCTGGTCGGCTACTTCGCCATCCATCCCCGTGCGGCCTCCGACGAGATCCACAAGGTGCCGATGGAGGGGTCGGTGCATCCCGCGCGGCGTGGCGAGGGCGTCGGAACCCTGCTCGCCACGGCGATGCTGGCACGGGCCCGAGCGGTGCACGCGCGGACGCACCCGGAGGTCCCGGCCCTCTACATGGTGGGCGGGATGTCGCAGAACACCGCCCAGGCCGACCTGATGGCGGGCCTCGGGCTGCTCCCGGAACGGTGGACCTTCGTGATGCGCGCGGACCTGAAGGAGGTCTCCGACCCGGTGCCGTTTCCGGACGGGCTCGAGCTCCGGCAGTACGACGGGAGCATGGCGCAGCTGATGCGTGAGACGCACAACGTCGTGTTCCGTGACCACCCGAACTTCACGCCGTGGACCGAGGTGATGTGGACGCAGTGGGTCACCGGGAGCCGCGCGTTCCGGCCCGAGCACAGCTTCGTGGTCGTCGACCCACGGCGGCCGGAGCAGTTGGTCGCCTACGTGCAGACCAGCGAGTACGACGCCTACTTCGAGAGCACCGGTCGGCGCGAGGCGTACGTCGGCAAGGTCGGCACCCGTCGCGACTACCGCGGCCGCGGCATCGCCACCACTCTGCTGCAGCACTGCCTGAAGGCCTACCAGCAGGCAGGGTACGACGAGGCGTCACTCGACGTGGACTCGGAGAACCCGACCGGTGCGCTGGAGGTGTACCGGCGCGCGGGCTTCGAGGTGGAGTCCAAGCGGACCGACTACACCCTGCGAGTCGGCTGAGCGACCTACTCGAACACCACCGCGCGGTCGCCCTCGCCGGTGCCGTCGACCACGACGTCGGCCCGCTGCCGCGTGCGTTCCCGGGCGAACAGCACATCCTCGTCGTCCATCCACTGCAGCCATCGGGGCAGCACCGCACGTCCGTCGCGGGCAACCCCGCGCTCGATGCGCAGCTCGCGTGGCGCCTCGACCCAGACCAGGGTGGTGACGGCATCGGCGTACGACGAACCGGCGGAGCCGACCCCTTCGAGCACCAGGAGGTCCACGGGGTCCACGGTGTGCCACTCCGCGAACCGGCCGGAGGCCCAGTCGTAGCGCCGGTAGCGGCCGGGCCGGTCCTCACGGAGCGGCCCGAGCAGGTCCTGGTCGATCCGTGCCGTCAGCGCGTCGCCGAGCCCGGACCAGCCCTCGTACATGTCGTCCATGTGCAGCAGCCGCGCCGAGCCGAGCCGCACGGCGGCGTCCCGCAGCGCCTTGCCCAGCGTGGTCTTGCCCGACCCGGCCCGTCCGTCGACGCAGACCAGCCGGGTCGAGCCCAGGGTGGGCGGCTTCCCGGACGTCGTCCACACCAGCAGGTCGGCGATGTCACCGACCCGGCGCTCCCAGGGCGTGCTCACCAGGAGTTGCCGGTTCCTCGGTAGGTGGGCACAGCCTCCACGATCCGGTCGCCGGCCAGCAGGTGCACGGCGGGCACGTGCTCGGCGAACTCGCCGGACTTCGCGTGCCGGAACCACACCAGGTCCCCGATCCGCAGCCGGCCCGCTGCCGGGCCGACCAGCGGTGTCTGCACCTCGCCGGCGCCCTCGAGACCGATCAGGTGCAGACCGGGCGGTGCCCAGGGGAGCGGTGAACGGTCCTTGCCGGCTGGCCCCGAGCCGATCAGGCCGCCACCGGCGACGGTCACCGTGCCGGGTGCGGGCCGCCGGACCACCCGGAGCCCGAAGAACGCGGCCGGGCGTGGCTGAAAGCTGCGGTAGTGGTCGAACAGGTGCGGCACCAGCAGCCCGGACCCGGCACTGACCTCGGTGACCACCGGGTCGGCCGCCGACGTCTCGACGCTGCCCGACCCGCCGGCGTTCCAGAACCGGAGGTCGGCGAGGCCGCGCAGGCCGTCCGCGATCCGCCGGCGGCGCGCACCCAGCTGACGGACCGACGCCGTCTTCAGCCGGCGCACCGCGAGTGACTTCGGCGCCTGCCACGGCACGTCGTCGGGGACACCGGCGACCTGTCCCTCGTAGGTCATCACCCCCACCAGCTCGAAGCCCGGGCGGGCGACGACCTCGCGGGCGAGCCGGAGGACCTCGTCGGCGTCGTGCAGAGGCGACCGCTTCGGTCCGATGTGCGAGGGTCCGAGGCGGAGTCCGGCGTCGACGTCGAGCGCGACCCGGACCGGCGGCTCCGCTGCGCGGCGGACGTCGTCGACGATCTCGAGCTGCGCCAGGTCGTCGACCATCAGCACCACCGCCCGGGCCGCCGCCTCGTCGTTGACCAGCTCGGCCAGTGCCCCCCGGTCGACGGTCGGGTAGCCCATCACGAGGTCGTCGCAGACCCCGTGGCGGCACAGCCACAGCGCCTCGCGCAGGGAGTAGGTCAACACCCCGGCGAACCCGGGCACCGCGAGAGCCCGCGAGATCAATGCCGGCACCCGCAGCGACTTCGACGCCACCCGGATCGGCGTGCCCGCGGCGCGACGCACGAGGTCGGCGGCGTTGGCGTCGAAGGCGTCCAGGTCTACCACCGCGGTCGGGGTTGCGGGCTGTTCGTCGAGCCGGGCTACCGCCTCGTCCAGGCGCGCGTGCAACCGGTGCCGGGCGACGTCACCGGCGGTCCTCGGACGGCTCACGAGATGCCGTGCTTCCTCAAGATCGCCTCGATGTCGGCCAGGTCGTCGGTCTGCTCACCCTGGCCCGCACGCCCCTGGCCCGAACCACCCTGGCCTGCACGCCCCTGTCGCGAGCCCTCACGCGGACCCTGCGCAGCCGTCCGGCCGGAGTCGGCCGGTAACGTCCGTCGCTCCGTGCGGCCGGACTGCCGCGGGGCCCGGCCCTGCGTGCCGATGCCGCGTCGGCGCATGGCGGAGCCGACCGCGAACAGCACCGCGGAGACTCCGGCGATCACGATGCCCAGCCACACGAACGGGCTGAATGCGAAGCGCACCGCCCAGGAGAGGACGGCGTCCCCGATCTCCCACAGCAGCCGCAGCGTGCCGGTCAGGTAGGCCGCCGCCGGCAGCAGCGAGATCGCCAGCATGCGCAGCCCCGAGGCGGGCCCGCGGGAACGCCAGAGCACGCCGCTCGTGACCAGTCCGATCAAGGTCAGGACGACGGTCAGTGCCTGGAACACCACGGTGTCTATCGCGCCCACGGCTCAAGCCTGTCACACCCGACGACCCGGCCACAGTCGCGGCTTGAAAGACTGCGCCGATGCGCAACATCCCCGACCCCGGATTCGCCGGCGACGCCGGTGCGGCCGACCCGGCGTTGGCCACCGCGATGGCCGCCTACGACCGCGAACCGGACCGGCTCCACCGGCAGACGCTCGCTGTGCTGCAGCACACCCGGCTCCTGGTGCCCGTGGTGGCCGTGGTCGGCGAGGTCGAGCACGACGAGGCGGGACTGGCCCACGACAAGACCTCCGACATGGCGACCGTGCTGATGCGCGGCCAGGACGGCCGGCTCGCGCTGCTCGCGTTCACGGGCACCGGCTCGCTGCACGCCTGGGACCCTGCGGCCCGGCCGGTCCCGGTCCCGGTGGCCCAGGCCGCACAGGCGGCACTGCAGGACGGCGCCGACGCGATGGTCCTCGACGTGGCCGGGCCGGTGCTGTTCGCGGTGGAGGGCGACGACCTGCGTTCGCTGGCCGAGGGCTACACGCTGGTCGAGATGGCCGGCCACCACGCCTGGGCAAAACCCTCCTCCTGACCGAGTTGTCAGAACGGTGTGCGCCTAGGGCCGCACAGGAGTCTGACAAGTCGGGGTCAGGACCGGCCGGCACGCGGGGAGACCGGTCCGGTCAGCTTCTCGCCGGGGCCTTCGCCCGGAGCGTCCTCGATCTCGGAGGCCTCGCGGAACGCCAGCTGCAGCGAGCGGAGCCCGTCCCGCAGCGGCGCGGCGTGGTGGTGGCCGAGTCGGGGAGCGCCGGCGGTGACCAGTCCGGCGAGTGCCTCGATCAGCGTGCGCGCCTCGTCGAGGTCGACGTGCTCGGGCAGGTCCTCGGCGAGCCCGAGGTTCACCGCCGCCGAGCTCATCAGGTGCAGGGCCGCGGTGGAGACGATCTCGAGGGCCGGCACCTCGGCGATGTCGCGGGAGGACGGCTCGCCAGGAACAGCTGTGGTCATGCGTCCAGGGTGTCACGGCGCGGACGATGTGCGTCCGGGGGTGGTCTGTTGCTATCCTTGCGGCGACCGATCTGTCGGGTCGGCCGTCTGTGCGGTCCGGGTGGAATATCCGGGGCGCGCCGGGGGTTGAAACCGGCGAGATCTGCAAGCGGAGATCATTCTCCCACCCGCATCGACCGCCCGTCCTCACGGACACCAGGTCGTCGGGTCCGGTCACGAGGCACAGGCAAGGCCTCCGTCGTACGACGGGCGCTCCGCAGGTGTCCTCGTCAGGCGCAGCACGCGCAGACGGGCCAACGCCCGCCGGTGTCGTGAGGCTGCTGGGACTGGCTTCCGCTTGGTGTGACGCGGAGGCCATTTTTGCGTTTCTGGCCGAAGCCTCGCAGGTCGCCCACCACTGACCCACCCCAGGAGGACCCATCAGCACTGAGCTGCGTATCAACGACCGGATTCGGGTGCCCGAAGTCCGACTCGTTGGCCCCAACGGCGAGACCGTCGGCATCGTCCGGATCGACGACGCCCTGCGACTCGCGCAGGAAGCCGACCTCGACCTCGTCGAGGTGGCGCCGACCGCGCGTCCCCCGGTCTGCAAGCTCATGGACTACGGCAAGTTCAAGTACGAGAACGCCCAGAAGGCCCGTGAGGCCCGTCGGAACCAGACGAACGTCGTCATCAAGGAGATGAAGCTTCGTCCGAAGATCGACGCCCACGACTACGAGACCAAGAAGGGGCACGTCGTCCGGTTCCTGCGCCAGGGCGACAAGGTGAAGATCACGATCATGTTCCGCGGTCGTGAGCAGCACCGTCCCGAGCTCGGCTTCCGGCTGCTGCAGCGGCTGGCCGAGGACGTCACCGAGCTCGGCTTCGTCGAGTCGGCGCCGAAGCAGGACGGCCGCAACATGATCATGGTGCTCGGGCCGCACAAGAAGAAGTCCGAGGCCAAGGCAGAGGTGAAGGCCGAGAAGGCGGAGAAGGCGGCCGAACGCCAGGCCGAACGCGAGGCGGAGCACGCCGAGCGGACCGCCACTCCGCCCACCGCGCACGAGGACAAGAAGGAACGCCGCCGGTCGGAGAACCTCGACCCCGACATGTGACAACTGGTGGACCGGTCCGGTCCGCCGCCAACGAAGAAGGACAAGAGATGCCGAAGATGAAGACGCACTCCGGTGCGAGCAAGCGCTTCAAGGTGACCGGATCGGGCAAGCTGCGCCGCGAGAAGGCCAACCGTCGCCACCTGCTCGAGCACAAGTCGTCGCGGCGCACCCGCCGGCTCGAGGGCACCACCGAGGTCTCCAAGGCCGACACCAAGACGGTCAAGAAGCTCCTCGGTCGCTGACCGCCGGAACAGCCCCCCATAGATTTCTGCACAAGGAGTAAGAAGTGGCACGCGTCAAGCGGGCGGTCAACGCCCACAAGAAGCGCCGGGTAACTCTCGAGCGCGCGTCCGGGTACCGCGGTCAGCGTTCGCGCCTGTACCGCAAGGCCAAGGAGCAGGTCACCCACTCGCTGGTCTACAGCTACCGGGACCGCAAGGCGAAGAAGGGCGACTTCCGCAAGCTGTGGATCCAGCGGATCAACGCCGCGGCCCGCGCCCAGGGGATGACCTACAACCGGTTCATCCAGGGGATCAAGGCTGCCGGTGTCGAGGTCGACCGCAAGATCCTCGCCGACATGGCCGTCAACGACCCGGCCACGTTCACCGCGATGGTCGAGCTGGCCAAGGCCAACGTCCCGTCCGACGTCAACGCCCCCGCGGCGTCCGAGAAGGCCACCGCCTGAGGCTCCTCACGGACCTGAGGCCTCACGTCTGATGGCGAGTCTCCCTGCCGACGATGCCGTTCTCTCCGCGAGGAGCGGACGCGTCAAAGCGGCACGGAGACTCGCCAGACGCGTCTCCCGGGCCGAGCACCGGCTGTTCCTGGCCGAGGGGCCGCAGGCGGTGCGGGAGGCGTTGCGCCTGCCCGGCTGCGTGGCCGAGGTGTTCGCCGTGCCCGGGGCCGATGCGACCTACCCCGACCTCGTGGCGGCCGCCGCCGGCCAGCAGGTCACCTGGCAGCTCGTCGACGACCCCGCCCTGTCCTCGCTGACCGACACTGTGCACCCCCAAGGGCTGGTCGCGGTCTGCCGGTTCCTCGACCGTCCCGTGGAGCACGTCCTGGCCGGACCGCCCCGGCTGGTCGTGGTCTGTGCCGACGTCCGCGATCCCGGCAACGCCGGAACGGTGATCCGCTGCGCCGACGCGGCGGGAGCGGGTGCCGTCGTCCTGGCCGGGCACTCGGTCGATCCCTACAACGGCAAGGCGGTCCGCGCCAGCGCCGGCAGCCTCTTCCACCTGCCCCTGGCCGTGCACGACGACACCGCTGGGGTGGTCGCCGCCCTCCGGCAGCAGGGGCTGAGCGTCCTGGCCGCCGACGGTGGGGGAGAGCTGGACCTCGACGACGCCGTCGACGACGGGCTGCTCCGCGGCCCATGCGCCTGGTTGTTCGGCAACGAGGCCTGGGGGCTGCCCGCCGAGCTGGCCGCTCTCGCCGACCATCGGGTGCGGATCCCGATCCACGGCCGGGCCGAGAGCCTCAACCTCGCGACCGCCGCGGCCGTCTGCCTCTACGCCTCGGCGCGGGAGCACCGACGCTGAACGATTCTGGGGTCGGCCCGGGCTGACCTGGTGGCGGTGAACCGATAGCCTGACCCTCGTGGCGGGTCAGGGAGCGGAAGGGGACGAGGGTCTCCTCGACGCGCTCCCCGACGGCGTGGTCTTCGCGGACCGGTCCGGCGTCGTGACCAAGATGAACGTCGCAGCGGCCAAGATGCTGCGGGTGCCCGACGGCGTCGGCAAGAACCTCGCCGACGTGCTGGTGCTCCAGGACCGCGCCGGCAACGACTGGTTCAGCTGCACCAGGCCGTACGACGGACCAGCGATCCGGTCCGCGCTGAGCGAGCAGTCGTGGTACCTCTCCGACGGCACCGAGCTCTTGGTGACCGCCCGACTTTGCCGCACCGAACGGCTGGGCCCCACCGAGGAGGTCGTGGTCGCGCTGCGGACGTCGCGGGCCCGGGCACGCCTGGACCGGGAGCGCTCCGACCTCGTCGCCACCGTCGCGCACGAGCTCCGGTCGCCGCTGACCGGCGTCAAAGGTTTCGTGGCCACCCTGCTCTCGAGATGGGACCGGCTCAACGACGACCAGAAGAAGCTGATGCTGGCCACGGTGAACTCCGACGCCGACCGGCTCACCAGGCTGATCGCCGAGCTGCTCGACGTGGCACGCATCGACACCGGACGGCTCTCGCTGTACCCGCGCCCGCTCGAGCTCGCGCCCGCGGTCGAGCGGGTGCTCGAGTCGTTCCGCGCGGGCACCGGTCGGGAGATCGCGTTCGAGGCCGCCGACGGGCTGCCGACCGTCACCGCCGACCCGGACAAGTTCGTCCAGGTGGTCACCAACCTCGTCGAGAACGCGGTACGCCACGGCGAGGGGCTGGTCCGGCTCACCGCCCGGCCGCTCGGCGACGGCGACCCGTTCAGCGGGGTCCTGCTCCACGTCGACGACGAGGGCGGAGGGATCAGCCCCGACATCCGGACCCGGGTGTTCACCAAGTTCTGGAAGCACGGCACCCGCGGCGGTTCCGGCCTGGGCATGTACATCGTGCACGGACTGGTCACCGCGCACGGCGGGACGGTGGAGATCGCCGACGCACCCGCCGGTGGCGCCCGGATCAGCATCCGGTGGCCGGAGTACGACGGACGCGAGGACTGACCCGCGCCGGCCCGGGGCCCGAAACCGGCCCACGGCCCGAAACCGGTTCGCGACGCCCGGGCGGCGGTTCCTAGACTTGCCCGGTACGCACCACCATCGAAAGGCAGCCATGTCCGGCCCCAACTCCGATTACGACCCCGTCGAGGTCACGCCGTTGAAGGCCGACGAGGTCGACGCGATGCGCGCGGCCGCGATCGTTGCCATCGAGGACGCGAAGGACCTCGGCGCGCTGAAGCAGGTCCGCATCGAGCACACCGCCGAGCGGTCGCCGCTGGCGCTGGCCAACCGGGAGATCGGCGCCCTGCCGCCCCAGGCCCGCAAGGAGGCCGGGATGCGGGTGGGGCAGGCGCGGGGCGCGGTGAACAAGGCGCTCGCCGCCCGCCAGGCCGAGCTCGAGGCCGACCACGAGGCCCGGATCCTGGTCGACGAGGCCGTCGACGTGACTCTGCCCTGGGACCGCGAGCCGCGGGGCGCCCGGCACCCGTTGACAACCATCCAGGAGCTCGTCGGCGACGTGTTCGTGGCCATGGGCTGGGAGGTCGCCGAAGGTCCGGAGGTCGAGGCCGAGTGGCTCAACTTCGACGCGCTCAACCTCGGGCCCGACCATCCGGCGCGGACCATGCAGGACACCTTCTGGCTCGAGCCCGCCGACGGGGGACTGGTGCTGCGCACCCACACCTCACCGGTCCAGGCCCGCACCATGCTCACCCGGAAGCCGCCGATCTACGTGATCTGCCCGGGCCGGGTCTACCGCACCGACGAGCTCGACGCCACGCACACGCCGGTCTTCCACCAGGTCGAGGGCCTCGTCGTCGACCGCGGGATCTCGATGGCGCACCTGAAGGGCACGCTGGACCATTTCGCCGAAGCCATGTTCGGCGCCGGCATCACGACGCGTTTTCGCCCGTCGTACTTCCCGTTCACCGAGCCCAGCGCGGAGGTGGACCTGGTCTGCTTCGTCTGCCGCGGGCAGGCACCCGCCGTCGCGGACTGCCGCACGTGCAAAGGCGAGGGCTGGATCGAGTGGGGAGGCTGCGGTGTCGTCAACCCGCGGGTGCTGGTGGCCTGCGGGATCGACCACGAGGAGTACTCCGGGTTCGCGTTCGGGATGGGACTCGAACGCACCCTGATGTTCCGCCACGGGATCGAGGACATGCGCGACATCGTCGAGGGTGACGTCCGGTTCACCCTGCCCTTCGGAATGGAGATCTGATGCGGGTCCCGCTTTCCTGGCTCCGGGAGTACGTCGACCTGCCCGGTGACGTCACCCCCGCCGACCTGGCGCACCGGCTGACGGCGCTCGGGCTCAAGCTCGAGGCACTCACCGCACCCGGTGCGGACGTCGCCGGACCCCTGGTCGTGGGCCGGGTGCTGTCCTACACCGACGAGCCGCAGAAGAACGGCAAGGTGATCCGCTGGTGCCAGGTCGACGTCGGCCCCGAGCACAACGACGAGACAGGCTCGCGTGGCATCGTCTGCGGCGCGCACAACTTCGCCCAGGGCGACCTGGTGGTCGTCTCACTCCCCGGCACCGTGCTGCCCGGGGGGTTCGCGATCGCGGCCCGCAAGACCTACGGGCACGTCTCGGACGGGATGATCTGCTCGGCCAAGGAGCTCGGCCTCGGCGAGGACCACGAGGGCATCCTGGTGCTCGGCGCCGCCCTCGACGACAGCGTGAAGCCCGGTGACGACGCGGCCTCGGTCCTGTACCTGCGCGACGACGTGATCGAGTTCGAGATCAACCCGGACCGCGCGTACGCGCTGTCGCTGCGCGGGGTCGCCCGGGAGGCGGCGATCGCCTACGACGTGCCGTTCCGGGACCCGGCGAACCGGGACGTCCCGGCGCCGAACCAGGACGGTTACCCGGTCCGGGTCGAGGCTCCGGACGGCTGCCCGGTCTTCGCCACCCGCACCGTCACCGGCTTCGACCCGGCGGCGCCCACGCCGCGCTGGCTGGCGCGGCGGGTGCAGCTGGCCGGGATGCGGCCGATCTCGCTCGCGGTCGACATCACCAACTACGTGATGCTCGAGCTCGGGCAGCCGATCCACGGCTACGACGGCGACCGGCTGTCCGGCCCGATCGTCGTCCGTCGGGCCAGCGAGGGGGAGCGGCTCACCACTCTGGATGCCGTACGCCGCACATTGTCGGCCGAGGACCTGCTGATCACCGACGACTCCGGGCCGATCGGGATGGCCGGCGTGATGGGCGGACAGACCACCGAGCTCTCCGAGCACACCAGCCACGTGGTGATCGAGGCGGCGCACTTCGATCCGGTGTCGGTCTTCCGCACCGCCCGCCGGCACAAGCTGCCCTCCGAGGCGTCCAAGCGCTTCGAGCGCGGGGTCGACCCGCTCCTCCCGGCGTACGCCGCCGACCGGGTGGCGCAGCTGCTGGTCGAGCACGGCGGCGGCACGATCCGTCCCGGCGTGACCTACGTCGGCGCACCGCCCGAGGGCCGGACGATCACCGCCGACGTGGACCTGCCGGCCCGGATCACCGGGATCGACATCGACGCGGCGACCGCGGTGGCCAACCTGCGCACGGTCGGCTGCATCGTCACCGTCGACGGCGAGACGCTTACCGCCGTCCCACCGAGCTGGCGCCCGGACCTGAACGACCCCTACGACCTGGTCGAAGAGGTCGCCCGCATCGTCGGCTACGACAAGGTGCCGTCGGTGCTGCCGGCCGCACCGTCCGGGGGAGGGTGGACCGCCGGGCAGCGCCTTCGGCGGCGGACCGCTCTCACGCTCGCCGGGGCAGGCTACGTCGAGGTGCTCACCTACCCGTTCGTCGGGGAAGGCGACTGGACCGGACTCGGGCTGCCCGAGGACGACGCGCGCCGGCGCACCGTGCGGATCGCGAACCCGCTCTCGGAGCAGGAGCCGGTGCTGCGCACGACCCTGCTGCCCGGCCTGCTCAAGACGCTGGCCCGCAATGTGGGCCGCTCGCAGGCCGACGTCGCCCTGTTCGAGACGGCGCCGGTCTACCTGCCCGGCGCCGAGCAGCGCCCCGCACGCATCCTGGGCGTGGAGCAGCGGCCCACCGACCAGGAGTGGGCCGAGCTCCAGGCCGCCGTGCCGCACCAGCCGCAGCACCTCGCGGTCACCCTGTCCGGAGCGCGGGAGCCGGCCGGCTGGTGGGGCAAGGGACGTCCGGCGACCTGGAGCGACGCCGTCGAGGCGGTGCGCCGGGTGGCTGCCGCGGTCGGCGTCCCCGTCGAGGTGCGGTCGGCCGTGTACCCGCCGTGGCACCCCGGCCGGTGCGCGGAGGTGCTCGTCGGTGACGACGTGATCGGTCACGCCGGTGAGCTGCATCCCTCGGTGTGCAAGGCGTTCGGGGTGCCGGCGCGCACCGCGGCTGCCGAGATCGACCTGGACGCGCTGCTCGCCCGGGCGGTGAGGATCACGCCGGCGCCGGTGTTCTCGACCTACCCCGTCGCCAAGGAGGACGTCGCGCTGGTCGTGGACGCGGAGCTGCCCGCGGCGACCGTGGCGGAGACGTTGCGCGAAGGCGCGGGGGACCTGCTCGAGTCGGTCCGGCTGTTCGACCTCTACACCGGCGAGCAGATCGGCGGGGGCAAGAAGTCGCTCGCCTTCGCGCTGCGCTTCCGGGCACCGGATCGCACTCTCACCGAGGCCGAGACCGCTGCGGCCCGGGACCGTGCGGTCGCGCTCACCGGGGAGCGCCACGGCGCCGTACAGCGCCGGTAGCTTGCCCAAGGTATGTTGTTGAGGCGGCACTTCCCACGAGGAGCAGCGGACGGGAAGTGCGGCTTCAGCCAGGTACCTTGGGGAAGCTGGGGCTCGTGAGGTGTGCCGCCGGGACGGCCCCCGACAAGCATGACCATGCATGATCATGTATAGTCATGCGTATGGAGTCCGGAACGAAGGTCAGGGCCGCGGTCGCGGGCGCGAGCGGGTACGCCGGGGGCGAGGTGCTGCGCCTGCTCCTGGGACATCCCCAGGTCGAGATCGGTGCGGTGACCGGTGCCTCCAACGCCGGCCAGCCGCTGGCCAAGCTGCAGCCGCACCTCGTGCCGCTGGCCGACAGGATCCTCGACGAGACCACGGCGGAGGTGCTCTCCGGCCATGACGTGGTCTTCCTCGGCCTGCCGCACGGGCAGTCCGCACAGATCGCGGAACAGCTCTCCGACGACACGGTGGTCATCGACTGCGGCGCGGACTTCCGGCTGACCGACGCCCAGGACTGGGAGAAGTTCTACGGCGGTCCGCACGCCGGCTCGTGGCCCTACGGGCTGCCCGAGCTCGTCGGCCAGCGCGACAAGCTGCGCAACGCCACCCGCATCGCGGTGCCCGGCTGCTACCCGACCGTGTCGACGATCGCGATCGCCCCTGCGGTGGCGGCCGGCATCGTGGACGCCGGTGACATCGTGGTGGTCGCGGCCTCGGGGACCTCCGGCGCCGGAAAGTCCGCCAAACCGCACCTGCTCGGGTCCGAGACGATGGGATCGGCCAGCGCGTACGGCGTCGGCGGCACGCACCGGCACACCCCCGAGATCGGCCAGAACCTCCGCGGACTCACCGACGCGACGGTGCGGGTCTCCTTCACGCCGCTGCTGGTGCCGATGCCACGCGGCATCCTCGCCACCGTGTCCGCCCCGAGCACGGCGAGCGCCGAGCAGGCCTACGAGGTCTACGCCAAGGCATGCGGCGACGAGCCGTTCTTGCACCTGCTCCCCGAAGGACAGTGGCCGCAGACCAAGTCGGTGCTCGGCTCGAACGCGATCCACGTCCAGGTCACCGTGGACCCCGACGCCGGCCGGCTGGTCGCCGTGGCCGCGGTCGACAACCTAGCCAAGGGCACCGCCGGCGCGGCCGTGCAGTGCATGAACCTCGCCCTCGGCCTGCCCGAGACCACCGGCCTCTCCACGATCGGGCTGGCGCCGTGACGACCTACACGCTGACCCGGCACCCGGACGCGCTCGCCGTCGTCCGACTCGGACCCGGCTCGGAGGTGCCCGGCTGGGCGACCTCGTCCACCCTCTTCTCAGTGACCGCGACGGCGACCGAGACCTCCCTGGTCTGCCACGCCTCGACCGTGCCCGCCAGGGCCCGCCGCGAAGGCCCGTTCGTGGCGTTCGAGGTCGCCGGTCCGCTCGACTTCGCGCTCACCGGCGTGCTCAGCGCACTACTCGCGCCGTTGGCCGACGCGGACATCAGCGTCTTCACCGTCTCCACCTTCGACACCGACTGGCTGCTGGTGCGCGCCGACACCGCGGACGCCGCGGTCGACGCCTGGCAGGCGGCCGGCCACGCCGTCCGGTCCAAGGAGGACACGTGAGCGTCAGCACACCGCAGGGCTTCCGTGCCTCGGGTGTCGCCGCCGGCCTGAAGTCCACCGGCGCCAAGGACGTCGCGCTCGTCGTCAACGACGGCCCGCGCTACGACTCCGCGAGCGTGTTCACCGCCAACCGCTGCAAGGCCAACCCGGTCCTGTGGAGCCAGGAGGTCGTCAAGGACGGCACCGTGCGTGCGGTCGTGCTGAACTCCGGTGGCGCCAACTGCTACACCGGTGCGGACGGGTTCGCGACCACGCATGCCGTCGCCGAGCGGACCGCGCACGGGCTCGGGATCGGCGCGGTCGACGTCGTGGTCTGCTCCACCGGGCTGATCGGCCTGAAGAACGACCGCGACGACCTGCTCGCCGGTGTCGACGGAGCACTCGAGGGCCTCTCGCCAGGCGGTGGCGTCGCCGCAGCGGAGGCGATCATGACCACCGACTCGGTGAGCAAGCAGGTCGTGGTCGACGGTGGCGGCTGGTCCATCGGCGGGATGGCCAAGGGCGCCGGGATGCTCGCCCCGCAGCTCGCCACCATGCTCGTCGTACTCACCACCGACGCCGTCGTCGACGCGGCGACCGCGGACCGGGCGCTGCGCGCGGCGACCCGGGTCTCCTTCGACCGGCTGGACTCCGACGGCTGCATGTCCACCAACGACACCGTCACGCTGATGTGCAGCGGCGCCTCCGCGATCACCCCGACCGCCGAGGACTTCACCGACGCGCTGACCCGGGCCTGCACGGACCTCGCGATGCAGCTGCTCGCCGACGCCGAGGGGGCCGACCACGAGATCGCGGTCACCGTGCTCAACGCGGCCACCGAGGACGACGCGGTCGAGGTGGGCCGTTCGGTGGCGCGCAGCAACCTGTTCAAGGCCGCCGTGTTCGGCAAGGACCCCAACTGGGGACGGGTCCTGGCCTCGATCGGTACGACGGACGCCGCGTTCGACCCCGCCGACCTCGACGTCGCGATGAACGGGGTCTGGGTGTGCCGCGGGTCGGAGCCGTTCGAGCCACCGGAGAAGGTCGACCTCGGTCCCCGCGAGGTCACCGTCACCGTCGACCTGAAGTCCGGCGACGCGCGCGCCACCGTGTGGACCAACGACCTGACCCACGCGTACGTCCACGAGAACTCCGCCTACTCGAGCTGACCGCAGGAGCCGATGATGTCTGGCAGCAGCGCTGCGCAGTGGAAGCAGGCCACCGACAAGGCACAGACCCTTGCCGGGGCGCTGTCGTGGCTGAAGCGGTACCACGGCAAGACGATCGTCATCAAGTACGGCGGCAATGCGATGACCGACGACACGTTGAAGCGCGCGTTCGCCGAGGACATCGTGTTCCTGCGGTACGCCGGGTTCCGTCCCGTCGTGGTGCACGGCGGCGGACCGCAGATCTCCACGATGCTTGACCGGCTGGGCATCGAGTCGGAGTTCCGCGGCGGTCTGCGGGTCACCACTCCGGAGGCGATGGACGTGGTCCGGATGGTGCTCGTCGGACAGGTGCAACGCGAGCTGGTGGGCCTGCTCAACGAGCACGGCCCGCTCGCGGTCGGGCTGTCCGGTGAGGATGCCGGACTGTTCACCGCCGAGCGCACCACCACCGTCGTGGACGGTGAGGAGGTCGACCTCGGACTGGTCGGGGAGGTCGCCCGCGTGCGCCCTGAGGCGGTGCGTGACATCGTCGACGCGGGCCGGATCCCGGTGATCTCCTCGGTCGCCCCGGACGCCGACGGCGTGGCGCACAACGTCAACGCCGACACCGCGGCCGCGGCACTCGCCGTGGCGCTGGGAGCCGAGAAGCTCCTAGTGCTCACCGACGTCGAGGGTCTCTACCGGGACTGGCCCGACAGCGCCGACGTAATAGGTGAGATCAGCCCGGAGGAGCTCGAGAAGCTGATGCCGAAGCTGTCCAGCGGGATGGTGCCGAAGATGCGGGCCTGCCTGCAGGCGGTCAGCAACGGCGTCGGCCGGGCCACCGTCGTCGACGGCCGGGAACCGCACGCGGTGCTGCTCGAGATCTTCACCGACGAGGGCGTGGGCACCCAGGTCCTGCCCGGCGTACCCACCAAGATCCGCACAGCCCTCTACAAGACCTCGGGAGGCAAGCCGTGACCGGCTCCACCGACACCCGGACCGCGACCTACACCCAGCGGTACCAGGACTCGCTGATGAACACCTTCGGACCGCCGAAGCTGGTGCTCAGCAAGGGAGAGGGCCCCTACGTCTGGGACGCCGACGGCCGCCGGTACCTCGACCTGCTCGGCGGCATCGCCGTCAACGCGCTCGGCCACGCACACCCGGCGCTGGTGGCAGCCGTCACCACCCAGCTCAGCACGCTGGGGCACGTGTCGAACTTCTTCGCCACCGAGCCGCAGATCACGCTCGCCGAGAAGCTCCTCGACCTGCTCGGCGTCGACGGCAAGGTGTTCTTCGCCAACTCCGGCACCGAGGCCAACGAGGCCGCGTTCAAGCTCACCCGGCGCACCGGCCGCACCCATCTCGTCGCGATGGAGGGCGGCTTCCACGGCCGCACCATGGGAGCCCTCGCCCTCACCGCCAAGGCCGCCTACCGTGAGCCGTTCGAACCCCTGCCCGGCCAGGTGAGCTTCGTGCCGTACGGCGACGCCGATGCGCTCGCGGCCGCCGTGACCGACGAGACGGCCGCGGTCGTGGTCGAACCGGTGCAGGGCGAGGCCGGCGTGGTCTTCCCGCCGGAGGGCTACCTGCGCGAGGCCCGCGAGATCACCACCCGGCACGGCGCGCTGCTGTGGGTGGACGAGGTGCAGTCCGGAATGGGACGCACCGGCGCCTGGTTCGCACACACCACCGCGGGCATCACCCCCGACGTGGTAACCGTCGCGAAGGGCCTGGCCGGCGGAATCCCGATCGGCGCCTGCCTCGCGGTCGGCGAGCACGGTGCGCTCCTGCAACCGGGCAACCACGGCACCACCTTCGGCGGCAACCCGGTGGCCGCCGCGGCCGCGCTCGCGGTGATCGGCACCATCGAGAAGGACGGCCTGCTCGAGAACGCGAGCACCGTCGGCGAGCAGCTCCGCCGTGACCTGGGCAGCGACCACCGCGTCACCGGGGTACGCGGCGCCGGTCTGCTCGTCGGCCTGGACCTGTCCGAGCCGGTCGCCGCCGCGGTCACGGCCGCCGCGCTCGAGCACGGGTTCATCATCAACGACTGTGCCTCGGACCGGATCCGGCTCGCGCCACCGCTGATCCTGACCTCCGAGCAGGCCCGGTCCTTCACCGACACCTGGTCCGGCATCCTCGACGCGGGCTACGCAGCGGCGGGACGGCCATGACCCGGCACTTCCTGCGCGACGACGACCTCACCCCTGCCGAACAGGCGGAGGTCCTCGGCCTCGCCCGGGCACTGAAGGCCGACCGGTTCCGCGAGCGGCCGTTGCAAGGACCCCGGACGGTCGCGGTGCTGTTCGACAAGCCCACGCTGCGCACCCAGGTGTCGTTCACCACCGGCATCGCCGAGCTCGGTGGCTTCCCGATGGTGATGGACGGCAACCTCGCCAAGGTCGGGGTCCGCGAGTCGATTGCCGACACCGCGCGGGTGCTCGGACGGCAGGCCAGCGCGATCGTGTGGCGCACGTTCGACCAGTCCCGTCTCGACGAGATGGCCGCGTACGCCGGGGTTCCGGTGGTCAACGCCCTGACCGACCAGTTCCACCCCTGCCAGCTGCTCGCCGACCTACAGACGCTCGAGGAGCACAAGGGGCGGCTCGCAGGACTGACGGCGGCCTTCCTCGGGGACGCCGCCTCGAACATGAGCCACTCGTTCCTGCTCGCGGGTGCCACCGCCGGCCTGCAGGTGCGGGTCAGCGGCCCGGCCGGTTACGAACCGGACCCCGACGTGCTCGCCAGAGCGCGTGAGATCGCCTCGGACACGGGCGGCTCCGCGTCGTACGTCCTCGACCCCCGCGAAGCCGTGGCCGGCGCCGACGCGGTCACCACCGACACCTGGGTGTCGATGGGCAAGGAGGGCGAGGCCGAGCAGCGTTCGGCACCGTTCCGCGACTACGCGGTCACCGAGGACCTGCTCACCAGCGCGGCCGACGACGTGGTCGCGCTGCACTGCCTGCCTGCCTACCGCGGCAAGGAGATCGCGGCCGAGGTGATCGACGGGCCGCGCAGCCTGGTGTGGGACGAGGCCGAGAACCGGCTGCACGCGCAGAAGGCACTACTGACATGGCTCTTGACCAACCAGGGAGGCGACTGATGACGTCGACCAACGGATCCACCACGAGCAGCATCCCGATGACCAAGGGTGCCCGCCAGCAGCGGATCGTCGAGATCCTCGGGCGGCACCAGGTCCGGTCCCAGACCGAGCTGGCGGACCTGCTCGCCGAGGCCGGCGTCTCGGTCACCCAGGCGACGCTGTCCCGCGACCTGGTCGAGCTCGACGCCGTGAAGGTGCGTATCGCCTCCGGCGCGCTGGTCTACGCGGTCCCCTCCGAGGGCGGTGACCGCACCCCGCACGCCGGCGGCGAGACCATGGCCTCCGAGGCCCGGCTGGCCAGGCTGCTGGCCGAGCTGCTGGTCTCCGCGGACGCGTCGGCGAACATGGCCCTGCTGCGAACCCCGCCAGGAGCTGCCCAGTTCCTGGCGTCCGCATTCGACCGCGCCGAGATCGGCAGCATCCTCGGCACCATCGCCGGCGACGACACCGTGCTGGTGATCAGCCGTGAACCGACCGGGGGAGAGGCCCTCGCCCAGCGCCTGCTGGCGATGGCCAACGGCGAGCCCAACCCCACCCACGATCCCGAGGAACAACCGTGACCCGCAGCCCTGACTCCGCTCGCTCCCACGCACAGGTGGCGGTCCTGCGATGAGCAAGGTCCTCACCTCACTTCCAGTCGGCGAACGTGTCGGTATCGCCTTCTCCGGCGGCCTCGACACGTCCGTGGCGGTCGCCTGGATGCGCGAGAAGGGTGCCGTGCCGTGCACCTACACCGCCGACATCGGCCAGTACGACGAGGCCGACATCACCGGCGTCCCCCAGCGGGCGCTCGAGTACGGCGCCGAGCTCTCCCGGTCCGTCGACTGCCGGCACATGCTTGTCGAGGAGGGCCTGGCCGCGATGGCCTGCGGCGCCTTCCACATCCGCTCGGGCGGCCGGGCGTACTTCAACACCACGCCGCTCGGCCGCGCTGTCACCGGCACCATGCTGGTGCGCGCGATGCACGAGGACGGCGTGGACATCTGGGGCGACGGCTCGACGTTCAAGGGCAACGACATCGAGCGGTTCTACCGCTACGGCCTGCTCGCGAACCCGCAGCTGCGCATCTACAAGCCATGGCTCGACGCCGACTTCGTGCACGAGCTCGGGGGACGCGCCGAGATGAGCCAGTGGCTCACCGAGCGTGACCTGCCCTACCGCGACAGCCAGGAGAAGGCGTACTCCACGGACGCGAACATCTGGGGCGCCACCCACGAGGCCAAGACGCTGGAGCACCTCGACGTCTCGCTGGAGGCCGTCGAGCCGATCATGGGCGTGAAGTTCTGGGACCCGGCGGTCGACATCCTCCCGGAGGAGGTCAGCATCCGCTTCGAGGCCGGTCGCCCGACGGCGATCAACGGCAAGGAGTACGACGACCCGGTGGCCCTGGTCCACGAGGCCAACACGATCGGCGGACGACACGGCCTCGGCATGTCGGACCAGATCGAGAACCGGATCATCGAGGCCAAGTCACGTGGGGTCTACGAGGCGCCCGGGATGGCGCTGCTCTGGATCTCCTACGAACGACTGCTCAACGCCGTGCACAACGAGGACACCATCGCCAGCTACCACGCGGAGGGCCGTAGGCTCGGCCGGCTGCTCTACGAGGGCCGCTGGCTGGACCCGCAGGCGCTCATGCTCCGCGAGGCGATCCAGCGCTGGATCGCCTCACTGGTGACCGGTGAGGTGACGCTGCGGCTGCGTCGCGGTGAGGACTACACGATCTTGTGCACCGACGGGCCGGCGTTCTCCTACCACCCCGACAAGCTGTCCATGGAGCGCACCGAGAACGCCGCGTTCGGTCCGACGGACCGGATCGGGCAGCTGACCATGCGCAACCTCGACATCGCCGACTCACGCTCCAAGCTCGAGCTCTACGCCGGGCAGCCGCAGGACCAGGGCCACGTCCTGGTCGAGCACGGGAACCTGCTGGGAGCGCTCGAGCCCGGCGGCGGCGACCGGATCTCGCAGAACCCCGCCGACGCCGAGGGGCTCGACGAGCTGGCCCTGGACAATGCCGCCATGGAGTTCGGCACCGACTGACACACGTCCGAAAGGATCCAGCACGTGAGCACGACGAACACCGGAGCACTGTGGGGCGGCCGGTTCGCGTCCGGGCCGAGCGACGCGCTCGCCGCGCTGTCGAAGTCGACGCACTTCGACTGGCGGTTGGCGCCCTACGACCTGGCCGGCTCCCGGGCACACGCCCGCGTCCTGCACCGGGTCGGCCTGTTGTCCGACGCGGACCTCGAGGACCTGCTGGGAGGCCTCGACCGGCTGGGTGCGCAGGTGGCCGACGGGTCCGCCGTACCCGCCGCCTCGGACGAGGACGTGCACGGTGCGCTCGAGCGGCTGCTCCTCGAGGAGGTCGGAGACGGGCTCGGCGGCCGGCTCCGGGCGGGCCGCTCCCGCAACGACCAGATCGCCACCTCGTTCAAGGCGTTCCTGCGGGACCACGCACGCGCCGTCGCCGGCCACGTGCTCGACCTGGTCGACGCACTCGCCGACCAGGCCCACCAGCACCTCGGTGCTCCGATGCCGGGCCGCACCCACCTGCAGCACGCCCAGCCGGTGCTGCTCTCCCACCACCTGCTCGCGCACGCCTGGCCGCTGGTGCGCGACGTGTCCCGGCTCCGCGACTGGGACGCCCGGGTCGCGGCCGACTCGCCGTACGGCTCCGGGGCCCTGGCCGGCTCGAGCCTCGGCCTCGATCCCCAGCAGGTCGCCCGCGAGCTCGGGTTCACCGACTCCAGCGCCAACTCGATCGACGGCACCGCGGCGCGCGACTTCGTCGCCGAGTTCGCGTTCGTCACCGCGATGATCGGCGTCGACGTCTCCCGGCAGGCCGAGGAGGTCACGGTCTGGGCCACCAAGGAGTTCGGGTTCGTCGACCTCGACGACGCCTACTCCACCGGCTCGAGCATCATGCCGCAGAAGAAGAACCCCGACATCGCCGAGCTGGCCCGCGGCAAGGCCGGGCGGGTGATCGGGAACCTGACCGGGCTGATGGCCACGCTCAAGGCGCTGCCGCTGGCCTACAACCGTGATCTCCAGGAGGACAAGGAGCCGGTCTTCGACTCGGTCGACACCCTCGAGGTGCTGCTGCCCGCCTTCACCGGCATGGTGGCGACGCTCCGGTTCCGCACCGACCGGATGGCCGAGCTCGCACCGCAGGGCTTCTCGCTCGCCACCGACGTCGCCGAGTGGCTGGTCCGCGAAGGCGTCCCGTTCCGGGTCGCGCACGAGGTCGCCGGCGCTTGTGTCCGCCGCTGCGAGGACCTCGGGATCGGGCTCGACGAGCTCACCGACGAGCAGTTTGCCGCGATCTCGGAGCATCTGACCCCGGGCGTGCGCGACGTGCTCACCGTGGAGGGGTCGATCGCCTCCCGCGGCTCGCGGGGCGGCACCGCCCGGGTCCGGGTCGCCGAACAGCTCACCGAGCTCGAGACGGCCGTCGCGGAGCACCGTGCCTGGCTTGGCTGACGTGCTCGCCGGACCGGTGCTCGAGGTCGCCCCGAGACTGCTCGGCGCGGTCCTCACCCATCGCACCGACCAGGGCACCGTGGCGGTCCGGCTCACGGAGGTCGAGGCCTACGCCGGTGACCAGGACCCCGGCTCGCACGCGTTCCGCGGGCCGACCGGCCGCAACGAGGTGATGTTCGGGCCCGCCGGGCACGTCTACGTCTACTTCACCTACGGCATGCACCACTGCATGAACGTGGTCTGCGGCACCGAGGGCCACGCTTCTGCGGTGCTGCTCCGGGCCGGCGAGGTCGTCGAGGGTCTCGAGCTGGCCCGGGTACGACGGACCAACGGACCCGACCGGGATCTCGCCCGCGGCCCCGCCCGGCTGTGCCAGGCGCTGGGCATCGACCTGTCCGACAACGGGCTCGATCTCTCCGACAGCCCCCTGACCCTCGAGCTCGCGGCCACGCCCGCCGCAGCCGAGGCGGTCAGCACCGGGCCCCGGGTCGGCCTGCGGCTCGCCGCGGACCGGCCCTGGCGCTACTGGCTCACGGGCGAACCGAGCGTCTCGGTGTACCGCCCCGCGAAAAGGAGGACACCATGACCAGGACCACGTTCACCACCGACCAGCTGCAGGACCTGATGCCGCTGTGCGGTCATCTCGGCATCGAGCTCAGTGAGGCGGCACCGGACCGGGTCGTCGGCAGGCTGCCCTGGCGCGAGCCGCTGACGACGATGGGCGGCGCGATGCACGGCGGGGCGCTGATGGCGCTCGCCGACTCGATCGGCGGCGTGTGCGCGTTCCTGAACCTGCCGGAGGGCGCTCGGACGTCGACCACGGCGTCGAGCACCGTGTTCGTCCGCGGCCTCGGTGAGGGCGCCGTCACCGCGACCTCCCGGCCGCTGCACGTGGGCCGCTCCACGATCGCGGTGCTCACTGAGCTCACCGACCACACCGGCCGCCTGCTCGCCCAGACCACCCAGTCCCAGGCCGTGCTGGCCTCACCCGGTGTCTAGAGTCGAACCCATGCCCGCACTTCGTGAACAGACCAGCCAGCAGCTACGCCACCTGCTGCTCGAACGGCAGAGCAAGCACCGGGTCCCCGGGATCTACGGAGCGGTCCGGCGCAGCGGTGAGACGCTGTGGCAGGACGGCGTCGGCTCGGCCGACCTGGCAGCGCCGGGCACACCACCGGACGCGGACTCGCAGTTCCTGATCGCCTCCAACAGCAAGACGTTCACCGCGGTGCTGGTGATGGCGCTGCGTGACGAGGGCAAGCTCAGCCTCGACGACACGCTCGACTCGCTGATCCCGGAGAGCAAGCACGGCGGGATCACCGTCCGGCAGCTGCTCGCCCATGTGTCCGGGATGCAGCGCGAGCCGCTCGGCGACGTCTGGGACACCCTCGAGCAACCCGACCGCGAACAGCTCGTCGCCGGGTTCGCCGACGCGGAGCGGGTCCTGGCGCCGCACCACCGGTGGCACTACTCGAACCTCGGCTACGCGATGCTCGGCGAGCTGATCGCCCGTATCGACGGCCGGGACTGGTTCGAGAGCGTCCAGGCCAGGATCCTCCAGCCGCTGGGGATGCGCCGTACGACGGTCGGCCTGACCGGCAAGCACGTGCACGGCTACTACGTCCCGCCGTACACCGACGTGCCGGTGCCCGAGCCGGTGATGGACCTTCGGGCGATGGCCGCCTGCGGTGGTCTCGCGAGCACCGCCACCGACATGCTCACCTGGGGCTCGTTCGTCGCGGACCCGACCGAGGAGGTGCTGCACCCCGACACCCTCGAGGAGATGTGCCAGCCGCAGATCATGGCCGACCTCGAACGCTGGCAGCTGGCCTTCGGGCTCGGGTTCATGCTGGTGAGGTCGGGGAAGCGGGTGTACGTCGGACACACCGGCGGCATGCCGGGCCACATCACCGGCATGTTCACCCAACGACAGAGCGGCACCTCGGGGCTGGCGCTGATGAACAGCACCTCCGCGCCGGACCCGGCGGCGCTCGCGGTCGACCTCGCGAACCTCGTCCTGGACCACCAGCCCGCGGAACCGGAGCCGTGGGTGCCCGGCACGCAGGTCCCCGACGAGCTCGCCGGACTGCTCGGCCGCTGGTACTCGGAGGGAGCACCGTTCGTGTTCTCGGTGCGGCACGGGCGGCTGGAGGCCAAGGGGGCCGACGCGCCCGAGCACAAGCCGGCGTCGGTGTTCGAGAAGATCGGCGACGACGTGTACCGCACGGTGTCCGGCCGCGAGACCGGTGAGCTGCTGCGGATCACCCGTGACCAGCACGGCGAGCCGGTGAAGCTGCACTGGGCGACCTATCCGGTCACCCGGAAACCGCTGGCGTTCGGGGAGCAGTCCTGAGCCGCAATCCGGTTGCGGCCGGACCCGTCCGGTAGGGCAGGCTGGTCCCAGCACAGACGGCGTACGACGGACACCCTGCCCGTCGTACGACCACACCATGTGACGAACCCAGGAAAGGCACCGAGGTGACCACAGACCAGCACGTCCTCGACGACCTCGAGTGGCGCGGACTGATCGCCCACTCCACGGACCTCGACGCCCTGCGCGCCGAGCTCTCGCAGGGGATGGTCAAGCTCTACTGCGGGTTCGACCCGACCGCGCCAAGCCTGCACATGGGCAACCTGCTGCAGATCCTGACCCTGAAACGGTTCCAGGACGCGGGCCACAAGCCGTACGGGCTGGTCGGTGGTGCCACCGGGATGATCGGGGACCCGAAGGCGGCCGGCGAGCGGGTGATGAACAGCCTGGACACGGTCAAGCAGTGGAGCGCCAACGTGCGCGGTCAGCTCGAGCGGTTCCTGTCGTTCGAGGGCTCGAACGCGGCGACCGTGGTGAACAACTACGACTGGACCGCGGGCCTGTCGACGATCGAGTTCCTGCGCGACATCGGCAAGCACTTCCCGGTGAACCGGATGCTCGCACGCGAGGTGGTGAAGTCCCGCCTGGACAGCGGCATCAGCTACACCGAGTTCAGCTACGTGCTACTGCAGTCGATGGACTACCTGAACCTGTTCCGTGACTTCGGGGTCACCCTGCAGACCGGGGGAAGCGACCAGTGGGGGAACATCACCGCCGGCGCGGAGCTGATCCGCCGGGTCGAGGCCGCGCGGGTCAACGCGCTGGCCACCCCGTTGGTGACCAAGGCCGACGGCACCAAGTTCGGGAAGACCGAGTCCGGCACGGTGTGGCTCGACGCCGAGATGACCTCGCCCTACGCGTTCTACCAGTTCTGGCTCAACGCCGACGACCG
>DASSBE010000012.1:0-3267 GCA_035699065.1 Nocardioidaceae bacterium | reverse complement strand
AGCTGGCCCGATCCGGTCGTGGCCGAGAGCGTGTCGGCGCCGAAGTGGTCGTAGCGGAACTGGTTCGTGTGCAGGTACCAGTACGCCGTCTGGATCATGTTCCGGGGCGGCCGGTTCCAGTCGAGCGCGTTCGCGACCTGGGTGTAGCCGGTGAGCGGACGGACCTTCTCCTGGCCGACGTAGTGGGCCCAGCCACCACCGTTGACGCCCTGGCAGCCGGTGAGGTTGGTCAGGGTGAGGAACGCGCGGTAGATCGTGTCGGAGTGGAACCAGTGGTTGGTCCCTGCCCCCATGATGATCATCGACCGGCCCTTGGACTCCTCGGCGTTGCGCGCGAACTCGCGGCCGACGCGCGCGGCAGCCGAGGCCGGGACACCGGTGATCTGCTCCTGCCAGGCCGGGGTGTACGGCGCCGAGGCGTCGTCGTACCCGCCGTTGTCACCAGTGGGCCACTCACCGGGGAGTCCTTCGCGTTGCACGCCGTACTGCGCGAGCAGCAGGTCGAACACCGTGGTCACCAGGTGGCCACCGACCCGCCGGACCGGGACGCCGCGCGGCATGTCGTTCGCCGCGCCGTCCGGGGTGTCGAAGCGGGGCAGCTGGACCAGGGCGGTGTCGCCGGAGGTGTCGATCAGCGAGAGCTTCGGGTCGATGTCGCCGAGCTTCAGGTTCCAGCGGCCCACACCGCTCTCTCCGTACCGGTGTCCCAGTGACCCGTTCGGCACCGCCGGCTCGTCGGTGCGCGCATCGATCAAGACCGTCTTGAAGGCAGCATTCTCCTCATGCTCGTGGGACGGGAGATCAGCGGCGGTGAGGAACTTGCCCGGCTTGTAGGCCGCGGGTTTCGAGACGTCGCTGCGCTCCTCCTCAACCACCGCGGGCTCGCTGCGCTCCTCCTCAACCATCGGGTCGAGGCAGACCAGGTACGGGAGGTCGGTGTACTTCTTCACGTAGTCGGTGAAGTACGGCGTGTCCCGGTCGACGAAGAACTCCTTGAGGACCACGTGACCCATCGCCATCGCCAGCGCGGCATCGGTCCCCGGCCGGGCCGGAAGCCACTCGTCGGCGAACTTGACGTTGTCGGCGTAGTCGGGGGCGACCGCGATCACCTTCTGGCCCTTGTACCGGGCCTCGGTCATCCAGTGCGCGTCCGGGGTGCGGGTGACGGGCAGGTTCGAGCCCCACATGATCAGGTAGCCGGCGTTCCACCAGTCGCCGGACTCGGGGACGTCGGTCTGGTCCCCGAACACCTGCGGCGAGGCGACCGGGAGGTCGGCGTACCAGTCGTAGAAGCTCAGCATCGACCCTCCGATCAGGTTCACGAACCTGGCGCCGGAGGCGTGCGAGACCATGGACATCGCGGGGATCGGGGAGAACCCGGCCACGCGGTCCGGGCCGTACTTTTTGATCGTGTAGACGTGAGCGGCGGCCACCATCTCGGTGGCCTCCTCCCAGGTGGCACGCACGAGGCCGCCCTTGCCGCGCTGCGACTTGTACGCCTTCGCCCGGGCCGGGTTGCTGACGATGTGCGACCAAGCAGCGACCGGGTCGCCGTCGTGCTGGGACTTGGCCTCGCGGTACATCTGCAGCAGGACGCCGCGGACGTAGGGGTAGCGCACCCGTGTCGGCGAGTAGGTGTACCAGGAGAACGCGGCACCGCGGGGGCAGCCGCGAGGCTCGTACTCCGGCGAGTCCGGGCCGACCGAGGGGTAGTCGGTCTGCTGGGTCTCCCAGGTGATGATCCCGTCCTTGACGTAGACCTTCCACGAGCAGGAGCCGGTGCAGTTCACGCCGTGGGTGGAGCGGACCACCTTGTCGTGGCTCCACCGGTCGCGGTAGAAGTCGTCGGCCTCCCGGCCGCCGACCTTGTGCAGCGAGCGCAGGTCGTCGGAGACGTCGCCCTTGGTGAAGAACCGGCGACTTCGCACGAGCGCGTCGCTCAACCCTCCGTCCAGTCCGACCTCTCGGTCACTGTGCCGGTTCTCCGGCTCTTCGGTGGGCTGGACATCAGTGCTCACGCAAGATCCTCACGGTCGCCTTCTTCACGGTAGCCCTCACCATGGTCAAAGTGAGCAACAAGGTCAAGGCTGCCGTGACGGAGAGCAGCACCAGACCGATGGCGTAGGAGTCGGTGCGGCCGTAGATGTAGCCCATCACCAACGGCGGCACGAACCCGCCGAGACCGCCGGCGGCACCGACGAGCCCGGTCACCCCACCGACACGCGCGGGGTCGGTCACCTTCGCGATGAGGGCGAACGTGGCGCCGCTGCCGGAGCCGAGGGCGGCGGCCATGGCCAGGAATGCGGCGGTACCGACGTGCTCGAGCAGCGGCGTGGTCGCGGCGACCGCGGCACCGGCCACGACTACGGCGTACCCGCCGACCAGCACCGGAATGGCGCCGAACCGGTCGGAGAGCCAGCCGCCGACCGGCCGCATGACCACCGCCACCACCACGAACCCGGCCATCCGGTTCGCGGCGTCCGCGGCGTCGAGCGCGTAGGCGGTCTTGAGGTAGGAGGGCAGGTAGACCGAGAACGCGACGTAGCCGCCGAACGCGACCGCGTAGAGGACGCAGGCCTGCCAGGTGATCGGCAGCTTCGCGTTGGCGGAGAGGCGACCGACGAGGGTGCCGGTGGGTGCGGTGCGGCCCGGTGCGTCGCGCATCACCAGCCAGGAGAGGACGGCGTACGCCGCGAGGACCCCCGCAGTGATCAGGAAGGGCGCCTGCTCACCGATGTTGCTGTAGAGCTTGACGGTGGTCAGGGCGCTGATCGCAGTGCCTCCCATCCCGGCACCGAACACACCGATCGCGAGGCCCCGTCGCTCCGGCGGGAACCACGCGTTTACGAACGGCACGCCTACGGCGAACGTGGTCCCGGCGATGCCCAGGAAGAACCCGCTGACCAGCAGGGCGGCGTAGGAGTGCAGCGCGAAGAAGCCGATGACGAGCACCGGGACGATGGTGGCCGCGGACACCAGCGGGAACATCACCCGGCCGCCGAGCTTGTCGGTGAGCGCGCCGACCACGATCCGGCCCAGCGACCCGACGACCACGGGGACCGCGACCAGGAGCGCGACGTCGGACTCCGACAGCGCGCCGAGCGTGCCCTCGGTGCGGAACAGCGGGCCGAGCGGGCTCAGCAGCGCCCACGCCCAGAAGTTCACCGCGAACCCGAGCGTGGCCATCGTCAGCATCAGCCCCGGCGAACCACCGGTCGCCTGCGTCGCCCTGTCGCTGCCGGTCATGGCAGTGGTGCCGCTCATCGT
>DASSBE010000011.1:0-3771 GCA_035699065.1 Nocardioidaceae bacterium | reverse complement strand
GTGAAGCCATCCAACCCCCGGCGGTGGAACTCCGCCGAATGACCGGAAGTCCCCGATGCCGGACTCGAGTGAACAGGCGACGCCGCTCAGCGGCTTCGACGGCGCTGTAGAAGCCTTCCGACACGCACTCGACTCCTTCGTGAAGGGCGACCCGAAACCGTGCGCCGACTTCTTCTCACGACGCGACGACGTGACGCTCGCGAATCCGCTCGGTCCCCCGCGAATCGGACCCGCGGACGTCGACGCGGCGATCGCTGAAGCAGCAGCGACGCTCAGAGACGGCGTCGTCCGAGGGTGCGAAGAGGTGTCTCGATACAGCACTGCGGACCTAGGGTATGTGGTCCAGATCGAGCGGACAGAGGCGCGGTTGCCCGGCAGCGAGGACATCGCGTCCCTCGCACTGCGTGTCACCATGATCTTCCGACGCGAGGGGGACACCTGGAAGGTCGCCCACCGCCACGCCGACCCGATCACGACTGCTCGATCGGTCAGCACGGCCGTCGAGACGTAGAAGGCACTTGGCCCACGGTTGAACGTGAAGCAAAGGCTGGTCTGCCCAATGGCAGGGTCCTCCGCCGCCACCCCGCGGCGGCCGTCGCAACGTCCGCGTGTGCGGCGGATGGCGTGCGCTGGGGCCATCCGGACATGCCGCGGATGGTGAAAGCTCGAACGTGCCGAAAGTCGGACGTTGGGATCACGTGAACACAGGGGTACTCATCGCGCGTGGTCGTGTCGAGATCCCTCGTTGAGGTCGCCTCTTGGCGTTCGATCACAGCCGGATCACCCACGGAGCCAGGTGCTCCGCGATTTTGTCCACGTGGCCGAGCCGTCCATCTGCGATAGCCAGGATGAGCTCGACCCGCTCGTCCTCTGTCGCCGTCAGGTCGCAGCCGTTCATGCCGTAGAAAAGGAGGACAGCGACCAGGCCTAAGCGCTTGTTGCCGTCCACGAGCGCATGATTGGTGATCAGCGAGTGCAGTAACGCGGCGGCCTTCCCGTTAAGGCCGGGGTAGGCGTCCTCGCCGAATACGGATGCCTTCGGGCGGGCTAGGGCGGACTCCAGCAAGCCCCAGTCACGAACCTCGGGGCGGCGGCCTACTGCCACCTCGGCCGCCGCCATGAGGTCGTCTAGGTCGAGGTAGTCGATCTCCTCGCTCACGAGTCAGCCAGGCGCTTGAGGGCGCCAGTGTTCTCGCTCTTGATCTTGGCCAGTAGGTCGTCACGCCTGCGGGTACGCCGCGACGTGTACTCGAGGATCGCCGACCTGGCGACCTCTTGCTTGGACCTGTGCTCCCGAGCGGCCTGCTCGGTGAGAGCCTGGTCCTCAGCGTCAGTGAGTCGAAGCGTCATTGCCATGTCTGCAACGGTACCAAGTGATACCACTAGGTATCAACTAAGTTCCGAAGGTCGTTCAGGTCTCGCGGGAGCCCCGTGCTGGCCGAGCGCGGCCAGAGGGCAGACCCGTCCCCGACTCCGACCCCGGTGAGGCATCGCCGGACGACACTCAAGCCAACGTCCGGATTTGCCGCGTTGTAGGCAGCTACGCTCGTCCGACTATCGGCGAAGTGTCGGGTTGGTGGTCATTCGAGAAGGGATACCTCGAGGTCATAGGCCAGAACCAAAGCCCAGGCCAAGTGCACCTCCTGTTCGGCGCTGAGATGACCGAGGGTACGGCCAAGCAGGTTGACCGGAATGGTGACGACGTTGTCGAGCGCGACCACGCAGTCGTGATCCAACCCGTTGTCCGGTCCTACCCGAACCTCGCTGGACAAGCCCTTGATGGTGGTGGTGATGGGGGCCACGGTCACCTTCGTCATCGCGGCCCTTGCAGCTTCGCGCGTCAAGACCAGCGCTGGTCGGGTCTTGTCGAGGCGAACCAGGCAGATCTCTCGCACCGATCAGTCCTCGACCTCAATGTGGGTGCTGCTCCACTGCACGAGGTCGTCCAAGTCATCGGCGGCGCCGCGCTGTCGGAGTACCTTGGCGTCCTGCTCGGCGGCCTGTCGACGCATCTCCCGCTCCACCGCCGCCGCGACGAGCGCGGCCCGACTGGACGCCTTGCCGGTGGCAACAGTGCGGTCTAGAAAGGCCACCATCTCGTCGGGAAGGCGGACCGCGATCTGAGTAGTCATGCGCCCATCATACGCGGGTGCATCCCACATTGGGATGCTTGTTCATGGTGCAGTGAGGTGGCCGCATCTACCGATGTGCGCACATTTGAACGTCTTGGTTGCCAGTGCTGGATCGGGGGGCGTGTGTTGCCGTCCCAGCAGCGTTCGGCGCTCGCGACAAGGTCGTCGTTGCGTTCTCGTAGCCAGGGTCAACGTGGATTGCCGATGTGTAGTGCTCGGACGGCGCGGGTCATGGCGTGGGAGGCGCGAGATGGCATCGAGTCCGGGCTTGGGATGGTGACCGGTCGAACGCGTCCGTTGTGCAGGGCCGCGACTCTCCAGCCGTCGGGGGTGTTGACCGCGACGATCGTCTGTCGTGACAGCCGTCGTTTGGGTAGGTCGGAGCGCCAGGGCATCCGGACGGAGCCGGTCGCGTGCAGCACGGCAACGTCGGGTCGCAGGTAGCGGATCGACTCGACGTGACCGACGAGGGCCGAGCCGGTGAGCACTCCCTTGAATAGCCGGTCGTGGTTGTCGACCATGGCGCTGCGGCCCTGGGCGTTGGTGCCGTCGTAGGAGACGTAGTCGCTGTCCTCGGTAAAACAAGCTCCGTAGGCGTCGGCGTCTCCTGCGGTCCAGGCAGCGCACATGCGGTCGAAGAGGTCGGACAGTTCGCTGTCGGTGCGATGGGCAGACGTAGTCATGGTTGGCCCTTCTTCTTGGTTTTGGGAACGGATCGTGGTTCGGTCCGGCCGCAGCGTCGGCGCTAGGAGCCGTGGGCGGTGTGGCTTCTCAGCGCCTGGGCTCGGAGCACGGCGGAGCGCTGCTCGAGGTGCTCGGTGGCACGGGTCAGGAAGGTCACCACTGCGGAGACCTGGTCGGCATCCATTCCTGCCACCAGATCCCCAGGGTCGGGGCCGTGCTCGGTGAACAGCGCCCGGACGTCGGCGACGCGTTTCGGGACTGGTTGCAGGAGTTGGCGTCGCCGGTCGGTGGGGTCGGGGCGACGCTGTACGTACCCGGCCTGTTCGAGGCGGTTCACGACGCCGGTGATGGCGCCGGTGGTGAGACCGGTTATCGCGGCGAGACGGCTTCCGGTCAAGCCATCGTGTTGCAGCAGTAGGTCCAGGCACTTGTGGTCGGATGGGCCAAGGCCCAGGCGTTCGGCCATGGCGTGGTGGAACAGGACCGTGGCTGTGCTGTGTCGACGTGCGAGCGGCGCCAGCAGCGCTTGCACGTCCGCCTCCTGGCCCTTGGTGGTGCGCTTCGCCATCTCAATCCTCACCTGTAGATCGCTTAGTATCTAAGTGAGTTCTATAGCAAAATTGCGGGCATGTCAATCAGCCCGAGCGTCCAGGAACCGTGGATACTCCCCGCGGTCGCACCCGCATTCGGTCAAGCATGTGGAACGCATTCATTCAGCCGCGATCAGCGCTCGTTGGGATCGTGACCGAACAGGCGTAGTAGACCTAGCTTGTCGGTCGGGACACACGCGTACAGAACGAAGCTCCCATGCCCTTCCGCGACTCTGCCCCAGGCCTGATCACGTCTGCGACATCGGCGCCCTCAACCCCGTGCTCGTCAATAGCGCCCTTGCGGTCATGGAAGTAGACCCGGCACTTCGGCAGGGCGATCTCCCACTCCGCGTCTCGCGGGTCGA
>DASSBE010000010.1:0-10492 GCA_035699065.1 Nocardioidaceae bacterium | reverse complement strand
ATGACGGCGAAGCGAAGGCGTCCGGCGCGGGTGCCGATCAGCCTGGCCGGGCACCGGTGGGTGGGCGCGGCGCTGGTGGAGCTGGGCCGGGGCGAGAACAGTCCCCGGGCCGAACGGGCGGCGCGGACCGGGCGGTACGTGGTGAGCGCGGGCACCCGGATCGACGTGCTCGAGGTCTACTGCGCGGACTGTCGGGTGCCCTACGGCAACGGCTTCAGTGAGCCGTGTCCGCGACGGTTGGCCGAGGCCTGCGCCGGCTGAGCGGCGTCGGCCCGGGGGGCCGGTGAACCGGTGCCCTGGGCCGGTAGCCTGCCCTGGACACAACGGAAGGTGGGTCTCGATGGGGGACACGGTGGACGAGAAGGCGATCCGGGTGATGGTCGTCGATGACCATCCGATGTGGCGCGACGGGGTCGCCCGCGACCTCACCGAGGCCGGGCTGAACGTGGTCGCGACCGCGTCCAACGGCACCGAGGCGTTGAACCGGGCACCGGCGGCCCGACCGACCGTGGTGGTGCTCGACCTGCAGATCCCGGCCCCGAACGGCGTCGAAGTGACCGCCGCCCTGGTCAAGGCCGACCCGGCCGTCCGGGTGCTGATCCTGTCCGCCTCCGGCGAGCAGGACGACGTGCTCGACGCGGTGAAGGCCGGCGCCACCGGGTATCTCGTGAAGTCGGCCTCGCGTGATGAGCTGCTCTCCGCCGTACTCCGGGTCGCGCAGGGCGACACCGTGTTCACGCCCGGGCTGGCCGGGCTGGTGCTCGGCGAGTACCGGCGGCTCTCCGACACCCCGTCGGCGCCCGACTCGGACACCCCGCGGCTGACCGAGCGGGAGACCGAGGTGCTCCGGCTGGTCGCGAAAGGCCTGTCCTACAAGCAGATCGCGGAGCGGTTGTTCCTCTCGCACCGGACCGTGCAGAACCATGTGCAGAACACGTTGCGCAAGCTGCAGCTGCACAACCGGGTCCAGCTGGTGCGCTATGCCATCGAGCAGGGGCTCGACGACGAGTGACCGGATCTGCCGTCGGGCGGCGTCACTGACCGGAGACCGGCATCGTGGCCAGCGCGAACACGACGGCGATCAGCACCGCGACCCGAAGCCGCTGGGACCGGTCGAAACCGGCGCCGGCCAGCACGATCCCGGCCGGTCCGGCGAGCACGCCGGCCAGCAGCAGCGCCCAGAAGGGTACGACGGAGCCGGGGGAGTAACCCCGGGCCGCCGCATCGACCATCGCGAATGCGGACGCGAGCACCACGCCCGCCACCGAGCCGGCCACGCCGCAGCGCACCGGCCGCGGCGCCCGCACCAGCGCGAGGCCGAGCACCGCGAGCACCGGGACGAGAACGGTCCCGGCTGCGGTCGCGACCAGCGACGTGCCGATGCACCCCATCCCGTCGCAGTCCTGCGACCAGAGGACCAAACGGTGTCCCAGAACGGCGGCGAGCGCGCCGAGCGTGACCGCCGCGGTCCAGTGCCGTCGCGTGTAGGACGATGCGCGTTCCCTCGCTTCGATCAGATGGGTCATGCCCCTGATTCTTGACGCCCGCGCGTCGTCCCGGCGTGCGTACGGATACTCAGCACGGGCGACTTACTACTCATTCCGGACCGGTCCTGCGGTTATCCGGCGCAGGGTGCTCCGACGTGAATAGAGTTCGCGACACCACTTTGCTCAATCCTCGGGGGCTCCGATGCGCGCCAGGACCACACTGCTCGGACTGCTCAGCGTGCTGCTCGCCGTCGCGGGCCCCACCGGCATCGCCGCGGCCGACGCGCCCGCGCACCCGCCTGCCGGATCGAGCGCCTCGGCCGCCGCGCCGGGTGCGTCGCAGTCGTCGTCGGGCGAGAAAGTGCTCCCGGCGCCCCTGCCGTCCTCGGGCAAGCTGGGCCAGGCGCTGGCCGCGGGCCGGATCAGCCCGGCGACGTACGCGCTGCGCCGTGCGAAGCGGCTGCTCGACGGTCCGCCGGTGCGCGACAACGCTCGTGTGCTGCCCGCTGCACGCCGGGACGCCACGCTGGTGCTGCGCGACCTCGGTCTGCGGCTCGACGCACTGTCGCCGAAG
Source organism: Nocardioidaceae bacterium (assembly GCA_035699065.1). GTDB lineage: Bacteria > Actinomycetota > Actinomycetes > Propionibacteriales > Nocardioidaceae > Nocardioides_C. The sequence goes on along the minus strand of DASSBE010000010.1, from coordinate 8,431 downwards.
GACCAGGCTCAGGCCGAGCGACTGCTCGCGCGGCCCACCGACGGGGCGAAGGACCCGATCGGCCAGGGCTACCAGACCAAGGACGCGACCGCGTACTGCCTGGCCAAGCTGTGCGTGCACTGGGTCGCCACGACCACCGACGCACCGGCACCCCAGGACAGCGACGGCGACAAGGTCCCGGACTGGGTGGAGCTGACCGGGGCCACCTTCGAGCACGTCTGGGACACCGAGGTCGGCGAGTACGGCTACCGCGCGCCGAAGTCCGACCTCACCTCTCAGCACCACGGTCCGGACGGCAAGCTCGACGTCTACCTCGCCGACCTCGGCGACGACCGGCTCTACGGCTACTGCACCAGCGACGACCCGGCTCGGCGGTCGCGATGGGACGTGTCGGCGTACTGCGTGGTCGACGACGACTTCGCGGCCGCCCAGTACGGCGGAGTGGCGCCGGTCACGAGCCTGCGGGTCACCGCGGCGCACGAGTTCTTCCACGCGATCCAGTTCGGCTACGACTGGGCCGAGGACGTGTGGTTGATGGAGGGCACCGCCGCCTGGGTCGAGGACGAGGTGTACGACGGCGCCAACGACAACCTGCAGTATCTGCGCGCGAGTCCGCTGGTCCAGCCGACCGAGCCCCTCGACTTTCCCGGTGACCTGAGCAACGGTGCCGACGCGCGTAGATACGGCTCCTGGATCTTCTGGAGGTTCCTCACCGAGTACTTCGGCAGCTCTTCCCGGCACGGCGCGGGCACGCCGGATGCCTCGGTGATCCGTGACATCTGGCGTAAGGCGGACGCGAGGCCCTCCGCGCCGGACCAGTACTCGCTGCAGGCCGTGCGCACCGTGACCGCACGCCGCGGGGTCGGCTTCGGACCGGTCTTCGCCGACTTCGCCGCGGTGAACCGGGTGGCGAAGCGGTGGTACGACGAGGGGCGGAGCTACCCGCAGGCCCACGCCGCGCGGACCTTCCGGCTGACCCGCAAACGGCAGCAGACCGCGCAGTGGAGCGCGAGCCTGAACCACCTCGCGAGCGTGCACGCCGCGTTCCGGGCGCGGCCGTCGTTGACCGGGCGTCGCCGGCTGCGGATCACCCTGGACCTGCCGAACACCGTCCGCGGGTCCCGGGCGACCGTCACGGTGCACCGGCGCAACGGCAGCATGCGCATGGTCGACGCGAGGCTGAACCGGTTCGGGAACGGGACGGTGACCGTTCCGTTCACCCGGCGGTCGGTGGGCTCGGTGGCGTTGACCCTGACCAATGCGAGCACCCGCTACCGCTGCTTCCGCGGCACGGTCCTGGCCTGCGGCGGGCTGCCGCGCGACGACGGGCTGACGTTCTCGTTCCGGGCCCACGTCTTGCGCTGACCCGCCGGAATGCTGGTCGGCTGGGCTAGTCGGGCGTCTGGGTCGACTCGTGCCGGGTCTGCTCCGGGTGGTCCGTGCGTTCGTCGGAGTCGGCCAGGATCGCCCTCGCCTGCTCCTCGGGATTGTCGCTGCCGGCCTCACGCTCCTCGGGGAGCAGCTCCGCGCGACTTTCGATCCGGTCCTCGTCGGCCTGTTCGGTCATGGTTCGAACGTACCCCGCCGCGCTTAGCGGGTGGCCTGCCGGCACGTGATGCCGGGACGACACCCGGTAAGCGCCTGCGACCTCCGGGTCAGTGCTCCAGGAACGTGGCGGACATGTCCTTCTCGCCGTGACCCGCGGCGGCTGCCCGGACGACGTGGTCCCGGGCGGCCTCGATCACGCGCAGCTCCAGGCCGGCCGCCTGCGCCGCGTCGACGATCAGCCCGCCGTCCTTGGCGGCCCCGTCAAGGCTGAAGGCGGGGCTGAACTCACCGGCCAGCATCGCCTTGCCCTTGCCCTGGACGTAGGGCGAGTCCACCGCCCCGCCTGCGACGGCGTCGAGGAACAGCTGCGGGTCGAGACCGAGCTCCCGGGTCAGCGCGAGCGACTCCGCGATGCCCTCGATCGCCACGAGTGTCCAGGCGTTGGCCGCCATCTTCAACCGCGACGCCTCACCGGCCGCCCCGAGCCACATGGTGCGCGACCCGATCGCGTCGAAGACCCCGGCCAGCCGCGCGTGCACGTCGGCGGGGCCGGAGGCGAGTACGACGAGGGTGCCGTCCTCCGCCGGCTTGCGGGTGCCGAGGACCGGGGCGTCGACGTAGACCACACCCAGCTCGTCGGCGAGCGTGGCCAACCGGTCGGCGCCGTCGGGGCCCACGGTGCTCTGCTGCACCCAGATCGTTTCTCGCGAGAGACCGTCGCGGGCGGCCTGGATCGTGTCGGCGACACCGGCCTCGTCGAACACCATGGTGATCACGACCTCGGCGCCGCGCACCGCGTCCGCGGCCGAGTCGGCGACCGTCGCGCCGGCCTCGGCGAGCGGCTCGGACCTCGCGCGACTGCGGTTCCACACCCGCACCGGGATGCCTGCCTGCGCGATGTTGCGGGCCATGGCGGCGCCCATGATCCCGGTGCCGAGCAGGGCGACGGTGGGGTTGCTGGTGGTCATCCGATCCTCCTTGGCGGGGTGCTCGCACGATAGCGCGAGGCCGACCAGGGGACCGACGGTGAACCGGCTAGCGGGCGACCGCCATGGACCGTGCGTGCGCGGCGTCGTGGCGCTGCACGGGGATGGCCGAGCCGTCCTCGTCCACGTTGATCGCGGCGATGCTCTCGATCCGGATCACCGAGTGCTGGGTCGACTCACGGCTCAGGACGACGCCGAAGCCGTCGATCGCGGCGACGTCGCCGTGGATCCAGTGGCCCTCGACCAGCAGCTCCACGGGGAAGTTGTTGTCGCGGGCGTCGGTCAGGGCGCTGCCGATGGTGAAGCTCATAATGTCCCCCCGGACTCTAGGTGGCTCGATGGTGAGCGAACAGCCCCCCGGCTGCCTTGCGACCATAGCGTCGCCCGAACGGATGACAGTCCGCGACACGCCGTTCGACTTTCAACGACTCCTGGTCGGATGTGTCCGGCATCCGCCCCGCCCGTCGTACAGCTCAGGCGTGCCGGCCGACGAACGCGAGGAGCCGTGCACCGGGATCGGCCAGCGGCGGGAGTGGCGCCGGCGGGGCGAAGCGGGTCGGCCGGTCGTCGGCCGTGACGAGCAACCGGGCGAGCGGGAGCAGCTCGTCGGCGAGCGCAGGCGGGATCGGCCGGTCGTGTCCGCAGGCCCGTGCCACGTCCCAGCCGTGCACGGCGATCTCGAGGGCGCCGGTGGCCGTGACCACGCCACCGGTCAGGGGGCGGCCGTCGACGGTGACCCAGTCGTGGTCGGTCGCGCTCGTCCAGGACCCGAGCATGCTGCAGGCCCGGTTGCGCAACGTGAGCACCGGGTCGCGGTCCGGGTCGCCGTAGTCCTGCGCACGGACCTCGACCCGGCCGCGGTCGCCCGCCTCGTGCAGCGCTTGCAGCGAGTCGTTCATGTGACGCAGCAGCTCCCGCAGGTCCCAGTCCGCGCACGGCGTGGGCCTGGTCATGGCGGCGCCCGTGACCAGCTGCAGGCTGCCGAGGGTGTAGGCCATGGCGCGCTCGAGCAGCCCGACGCCGCCGACCAGCGGAGCCGGCGTGGCGGGCCGGGTCATCGTGTGCCTGTCAGCTCGTCAGCTGTGGCGCAGGTGCGGCGTACGTCTCCGGGAGCCCGAACGTGGCGAACAGCGCGGTGTCGAAGAAGCTGCCGACGTGCGCGACCCGGCCGTTCTTCATGGTGAGCACCTGGATCTGGAACGCGCGGTGCACGCCGTCGGCGTCGCGCATGTAGAGGGCGAACGCGGGCTGGCCGTTGGCCTGGGTCGGCACCATCACCATGTCGCCGGCGCGCTGGGCGGGGCACTGGGTGGCGATCAGCCGGCCGATGTTCTCCGCTCCCTGGTACCAGCCGGTGAACGGCGGCATCTCCCAGATCGCGTCCTCGGTGAACATGTCGACGATGGCGGCCACGTCGTAGTTCTCGAAGGCGGCCACGTACTTGTCGAGCAGCTGGCGTTGCAGCTCCGTGGCGGGCTCGACGACGTCATCCTCGGTGGGCGCAAGCTGCGCGAGCTGGGCGTGCGCGCGCTGCAGGATGCTGTTCACGGCGGCCGTCGAGACCCCGACAGCCTCGGCGACCTCGGAGGCCCGCCACTTCAGGACGTCGCGGAGGATGAGTACGGCGCGCTGCCGCGGTGGCAGATGCTGCAGAGCGGCCACGAACGCGAGGCGGATGCTCTCTCGGGAGCCGACGATCGTCGCCGGGTCCTCCGGTGTGCCGCCGACCAGGGCGTCCGGGACCGGTTCGAGCCAGGGCACCTCCGGCTGCTGCACCAGCTCACCGACCGGGTCGGAGCTCGGTGCACCGAGACCGGTCGGCAGCGGCCGCTTGTTGCGGCTCTCGAGCGCGGTGAGGCAGGCGTTCGTCGCGATCCGGTAGAGCCAGGTGCGCACCGAGGAGCGGCCCTCGAACTTCTCGTAGGACTTCCAGGCGCGCAGGTAGGTCTCCTGGACGAGGTCCTCGGCGTCGTGGACCGAGCCCAGCATCCGGTAGCAGTGCGCGAGCAGCTCACCGCGGTACGGGTCGCCGGGACCCAGGAAGTCGTCGGTCTGCTGCTCGGTCATCGTCGTGGACCTCTCGCTCGGTGTGGGTCTCACGCTGACTCTAGGCACGTTGGGTCTCCTCCGCATCGGGTCTTCACCGGGACAGACCGCGCGAACCGTGAGAACTCATCGGTGTCGCGGCGAACTTTTCGGCCGGTTCCCATGGATCCGCCGCTGCGGCGGGTCGACGGCTTCGGGCGTCGGCGACGCCGAAAGTGAACAGCAGGTGAACAGCCGGAGAAGCCCGGTGGAAATCACCGTGAAGGCCGGGCGAGTGGCCGCCCTGGTGGCGCGGACCAGGGCCTTGTCGCCTTAGCGTTGGTCTCGACCACCTTCCCACTTCCCAGGAGCTCTGCCGTGGCGTTGCGCTTCCGCCCTGCCGACACGACCTTCTACGACCTGTTCACCCAGTCCGCCAACCACCTGGTCCTGGGCGCCTCCCTGCTCGCGGAGATGCTGGTCGACGGCACCGACCGGCACTCGATCGCACAGCGGATGCGCGACGCCGAGCACGCGTGCGACGAGACCACCCATGACATCGTCCGGCGGGTGAACTCGACGTTCGTGACGCCGTTCGACCGCGAGGACATCTACAGCCTGGCCTCCCAGCTCGACGACGTCATGGACTTCATGGAGGAGGCCGTCGACCTGGTTCTGCTCTACGAGGTGGACCGCCTGCCGAGCGAGCTCGCCAAGCAGGTCGAGGTGCTCGTCGAGTGCGCCCGGCTGACCGCGCAGGCCATGCCCGGCCTCCAGTCGATGAAGGGCCTCGAGGAGTACTGGATCGAGATCAACCGGCTCGAGAACATCGGCGACAAGTCCTACCGGCGGATCCTGGCCAAGCTGTTCGGCGGGAGCTACGAGGCGCTGGAGGTGCTCAAGCTCAAGGACATCGTCGATGCGCTCGAGGCCGCGATCGACGCCTTCGAGACCGTCGCGAACATCGTCGAGCAGATCGCCGTCAAGGAGTCCTGAGCGTGGAGCTCGCGATCATCATCGCCCTGGTCGTCGTCGCCCTGGTCTTCGACTACACGAACGGCTTCCACGACGCCGCCAACGCCATCGCGACCTCGGTCTCGACGCGGGCGCTCACGCCCCGGGTCGCGCTCGTCATGGCCGCGATCATGAACTTCGTCGGCGCGTTCCTCGGCCAGCAGGTGGCACACACGGTCAGCGAGGTGATCGTGCCTGGGGGATCCCCGAGCCACGGCCTGGTGATCGTGATGGCCGGGCTGCTGGGTGCGATCACCTGGAACCTGGTCACCTGGTACTTCGGGATCCCGTCGTCGTCCTCGCACGCGCTGATCGGCGGGCTCGTGGGCGCTGCCCTCGCCGCGGGCAGCGTGGTGCACTGGGAGGTGATCATCGACAAGGTCGTGCTGCCGATGATCTTCTCGCCGCTGGTCGGGTTCGTCCTGGCGTTCCTGGTGATGCTGGCGATCATGTGGATCTTCCGGCGCAGGAACCCGAGCCGGACGAACCGCGGCTTCCGGGTGGCGCAGACGGTGTCCGCGGCCGCGATGGCGCTCGGGCACGGGCTGCAGGACGCACAGAAGACGATGGGCGTGATCTTCCTGGCCCTGTTGACCGGCGGGTACGTCGGTGCCGACGACGACCTGCCGATCTGGGTCATCGTCGCTGCCGCCACCGCGATCTCGCTCGGCACCTACTCCGGCGGATGGCGGATCATGCGGACGCTGGGCCGCCGGATCATCCACCTCGACCCGGCGCGCGGGTTCGCGTCCGAGGCGGTCGCGTCCTCGGTGCTCTACACGACCGCGTTCGTGCTCGAGGCCCCGATCTCCACCACCCACATCATCACCTCCTCCGTGATGGGCGCCGGCGCGACCAAGCGGTTCTCGGCGGTCCGCTGGGGCGTGGCTCGCTCGATCATCACCGCCTGGGTGCTGACGTTCCCGGCGGCCGGCCTGATGGCCGCGCTCGGGTACTGGCTCCTGAAGCTCGTGTTCCAGCTGCCCTGACCCCCGCCGCCCCGCCGAGTTGTCAGGCCCTGTGGCCCCTATGGGGGCATCACACCCTGACAACTCGGAGGTCGGGGGAGGGACTCGATCCGTATGCTCGGGTCCGTGGCGACCGAGCGGCTCGTGATCATCGCGGACACGCATCTGCCGAAGCGTGCTCGCGACCTGCCCGACGAGGTGTGGCGGGCGGTCGACGCCGCGGACGTCGTGATCCATGCCGGCGACTGGGTCGACCTGGCCACGTTCGACGTACTCCAAGCCCGGGCGAAGCGCCTGGTCGCGGTGTACGGCAACAACGACGGACCCGAGCTGCGGGCCCGGATGCCCGAGGTCGCGCGGGTGACGCTCGGCGGGGTCGGGTTCGCGGTGGTCCACGAGACCGGGCCGGCGCAGGGACGAGAACGCCGGTCCGTGCAGGAGTACGGCGATGCCGACGTGCTCGTGTTCGGGCACAGCCACATCCCCTGGGACACCACCACGGAGACCGGGCTGCGGCTGTTGAACCCCGGCTCACCGACCGACCGGCGACGGCAGCCGTTCTGCACCTACCTGACCGCGGGCGACGGCGAGCTGCGTGACGTGCGGCTTCACGAGCTGCCGGCGCGGGTCCCGGCTCGGACTTCGACACGGAGCGGGGGAGTGCGCTGATGGAGCTGGCCGAGGTCGCCGACGAGCTGTACGCGCTGACACCGGAGGAGTTCACGAAGACCCGCAACGAGCGCGTCAAGGAAGCCAAGGCCGAGTCCAAGGACCTGAGCAACGCGATCAAGGCGTTGACCAAGCCCTCGACCGCGGCGTGGGCGGTGAACATGCTGGCGCGGAACCAGCCGGACGTGGTCTCGCAGGTGGTCGAGCTCGGCGAGGCGCTGCGGGACGCGCAGGAGAACCTCGAGGGCGACGAGCTGCGCCAGCTGACGCGGCAGCGGCGACAATTGACCGCGGCGGTGACCACCCAGGTGCGGCGGCTGGCCAGTGACCTGGGGGTGCGGATCACCGAGAGCGTCGCCACTCAGGTCGAGGAGACGCTGCGGGCGGCGATGACGGACGCGGGAGCCGCGAAGGCGGTGCGGAGCGGTCAGCTGCTCGAGGCCCTGTCGGCAACAGGGCTGGGAGACCTCGACGTGTCCTCGGCGGTGGCCGTGCCCGAGGCGATCGGGATGACCGCGCGGCGGGTGGAGCGCAAGAAGACGAAGCTGACGGTGGTGGAGGAGCCGGCATCGGCCGAGGACGCCGCGGAAGCCGAGGGGACGGAGGTGCCTGGGGGCTCGGAGGGGTCGGAGGACGCCGCCGCGAACGCTGCCGAGGACGCCGCTGCTGCGGAGAAGGCGGCCGAGAAGCGGGCGGCCGAGGAGACACGTCAGGCTTCGGCGCGGGCCGCCGAGGAGGCTGAAGCTGTCGCGGCCAAGGCCCAGAAGAAGCTGGACAAGGCCAGGAAGCGGACCTCGAAGCTGGAGGCGCGGAGCCTGCAGCTCCAGGGTCAGCTCGAGGAGCTGCGGCGCAAGGCCGGCGAGCTGGAGCACGAGCTGGAGACCGTCGACGACGAGCTGTCGTCTTCCGAGGAGAAGCGCGAGCGTGCCGAGAAGAAGCAGGCCGAGACCCGTGCAGCCGCGGACGAGGCGCAGGCGCGGGTCGAGTAGCGAGCGCCCAACGACGTCTTACCGGGTGGGTTTCCGGCGCTCAGTGCCGGCACGTCACCCGCTAACGCCCGAATGGGATCTCGCCGTCGCCTCCAGACCCTGTGCTTCATCGATCCGACGCGAACCGGTGACCCGGGCCGGCCGTGTCCGGCCATTCCACTGACACCGCCCGCACCGTTGCGGCATCGTGGACACATGGCTGATCTGCAGTCCGATGTGCAGGTTGTTCGGC
>DASSBE010000009.1:0-3014 GCA_035699065.1 Nocardioidaceae bacterium | reverse complement strand
TCCCAGGCGGTCGTCGTCGAGGGCTACACCGACGTCATGGCCTGCCACCTCTCCGGCGTGCCCACCGCCGTCGCCACCTGCGGCACCGCCTTCGGCGAGGACCACGGCCGGGTCCTGCGCCGGCTGCTCCATGACCACGAGGAGTTCCGCGGCGAGGTGATCTTCACCTTCGACGGCGACGAGGCGGGGCAGAAGGCGGCGCTCCGGGCGTTCGGCGGGGACCAGCAGTTCGTCGGCCAGACGTACGTCGCGGTGGAGCCGGACGGGCTCGACCCGTGCGACCTGCGGCTGCAGAAGGGTGATGCTGCGGTCCGCGAGCTGGTCGCCCGTCGTACCCCGCTCTACCGGTTCGTCCTCGGCAACGTCGTCGCCCGCTACGACCTCGACCGCGCTGACGGCCGCATCGACGCGCTGCGCGAGGCCGCCAAGCTGGTCTCCAGCATCCGCGACCGCTCCAAGGTCGACGCGTTCTCGCGCGAGCTGGCCGGAATGGTCGGCGTCGAGATCGAGGAGGCAAGAGCAGAGGTACGCCGCGCCGCGAACCGTTCCTCCCGGGCGACCGCCCGTGGCCCCGCGCCGGGGGCGCCCGCAGCCCGTCCGGGTCAGCAGCTGCCGGAGCTCCGCGACCCCCGGTTCGCGCTGGAGCGGGAGACCCTGAAGCTGGTGCTGCAGCAGCCGGCGCTCGTCGGGCGATACTCCACGGACCTCGGCGACAACGACTTCACCCACCCGACCTACCGCGCGGTGTGGGAGGTCGTGGCCGCGCTCGGTGGCCCGGCCACCGCCCCGGAACCGGACGTCTGGGTCGGCAAGCTCCGCGACTCCGTGGTCACCCAGGCCGCCGACGACTCCGGGCATCCCGTCGTGCGGGCGTTCAACGCGCTCACCGTCGAGCCGCTGCTCGCGACCGGTGAGCCCACCCCGGCGTACGCCGCCGCACATGTCTTCCGCCTCCAGGAGCTCACCGCCCTCCGCCGGATCGCGGACCTGAAGTCGAAGCTGCAGCGCACGAACCCGGTCGACGAGGCCGCGGAGTACAACCGGATGTTCGGCGAGCTCGTCGCCCTCGAGAGCCACCGGCGCACCCTGCGGGAGCGCGCGATCGGGGCCACCGAGTGAAGCGGCTCTTCTCCCGTGCCGAGCAGCCGCCGAACCCGGTCCGCGCTGCCGTCGCCGACCGGGTCCTCGCGTCGGCGGAGAGCGCCGAGGGCAGCTGGCTCGTCGGCACCCGGCACGCGCTCGTCGTCGTACCTCCGGACGCGGGGGAGAGGGTGGTCGTCCCGTGGGAGCAGGTCCAGCGCGCCGACTGGGATCTCGACACCTCCAAGCTGACGGTCGAGCAGGTCGAGGAGTTCGGCGCCCCGGTCACCCCGATGGTGTTCGCGGTCGCGGCGCCGGGGCCGTTCCTCCAGCTGCTCCGGGAGCGGGTGAGCGCCAGCATCGTGGTGCAGCAGCGGGTCGTGCTCGAACGCAGGCGCGGGCTCACCGTCATCGGCCGCCGGCCGCCATCGAGGCCGGGCGAGGTCACCTGGGCCTACGAGCTCGACAAGGGAGTGGACCCGGCGGACCCGGCGGTCCTCGCCGCGGCCGAGGCGGGACTGCGCGAGGCGCAGGAGTCACTGGGGCTCTGACCCTCCAAACTCCCCTTCGATGTGCGACGCCGCGACGGAGTTGCTAACCTGTGCGGGCCGCGGATTTCGGTCCGCTGATCCCCTGTAGCTCAACTGGCAGAGCATTCGGCTGTTAACCGGAGGGTTGTTGGTTCGAGTCCAACCGGGGGAGCCAGTGTGATGTCTCAGGACATCGCGGACGGCCGAACCCAATAGTGGTGGGTTCGGCCGTCCGGTTTTTAGCGGGTTGGTCCGGGGGGTCTTCCGGTGCCTTGGTAGCGCTTGGATGTGTCGAGGACGAGTTCGCGGAGGAGTTCGCCGGTGGTCGCGTCGATGACCCGGATCTGGAGGTCTTGGACGAGGACGGTGACGCGGGTTCGGGCGTGGGTTCGGCCGATGCCGATGGAGTAGAGCTGGCCGCCGTGGCGCAGGGTGATCTTGCCGGACTTGTCGACGCGGTCGGTGCGTACCCGGTCGTGGGTGTCGGTGCTGCGGTCGCCGGGGGTGGCCTTGGGTCGGCTGGCGTAGATGGTCGCGGGGGTGGCTCGGTGCGGCAGGGACCGGTGCGGTCGTCGCTGGTTGTACTCGTCTCGGAACCGGTCGAGGAGGGTTTGGAGGTCGGTGATGGTGGCCGGCTGGGGCGTCTGGGCGCGCAGCCACTTCTTCATGGTCTGCTGGAAGCGTTCGACCTTGCCTTGGGTCTGGGGGTGCCAGGGGCGGCCGTTCTTCTGGTCCACGCCGAGGCTGCGCAGTTCGGTCTCGAGGTGGTTGCGGCCGCCCTTGCCGCCGGAGAGCCGGGTGGTGAACACCATGCCGTTGTCGGTCAGGGTGGAGGCCGGGATCCCGTGTGTGGCAACGGCTGTGCGGAACTCGGTCTGCACGATGGTTCCGGTGACGCGGTGGTGGGCGGTGATCCGCAGGGCGTAGCGGGAGCAGTCGTCGAGCCACGTCAAGGTCTCGGTGTCGAGGCCGGGGCGTCCGCTGCCATCAGGGGTGGGGCGGGTGAGCCGGTAGTGGGTGAAGTCGGACTGCCAGCACTCGTTGGGGTGGGAGGCTTCGAAGCGGATGTAGGACGACTTCGGCCGCTTCTTCGGCTCGGGGGTCACCAGCCCGCGTGCGGTCAGGTGTCGGGACACGGTGGCCCGGGACACGGTGGTGCCATGGTGGTGGGCCAGATGCCAGGTGATGGTCTCCGGGCCGGCGTCGAGGCCCTGGTCGGTCAGTTCCTTGCGGAGCCGAACGATGAGGTCCACGACCTCGAGCGGGGTCGCGTTGGGGTTGGTGGCGGGTCGTCGGGAGCGGGGCTCGAAGACGGCCTCGCCCTCGCTCCGGTAGCGCGCCAGCAGCTCGTAGAGCCAGGACGTGGAGACGCCGTACTCGGCGGCGACGTGGGCAACAGGACGG
>DASSBE010000008.1:0-13319 GCA_035699065.1 Nocardioidaceae bacterium | reverse complement strand
AGGTCCCCCGAGACCGGGTCCGTCGGCCCGAGCACGCAGGTGCGTAGCAGGTGCCAACTCGGGTATGAAGAGGCATGGCGCACTCACTGATCCTGATCCCGGTCCGGGAGGCCGAGTTCGTGGTGCGCCCGCGCCTCGAGCGCAGCTCCCCCGAGTGCCTCTCCCCCGACCCGGACGAGACGGCGGCGCACATCACCCTGCTCGGCCCGTTCGCGGACCTCACGGCCATCGACCACGGCCTGGTCTCCGAGCTGCGTGACTTCTTCGCCGACGTGCTGCCGTTCGGCTACGAGCTGACCGGGATCAACCATTTCCCCGGCGGCACCACCTACCTGAGCCCGGAACCGGCCGCACCGTTCCGCACGCTGACCCACGAGCTGTTCAAGCACTTCCCGGAGTTCCCGCACTACGGCGGCGAGTTCGACGAGGTGGTTCCGCACCTGTCCGTGCCGATCCCCGGCGACGAGGACGTCGACACGCTTCGCTTCGAGCTCGAGACCCGGCTGCCGATCAGCGCACACGCCCGGGAGGCCTGGTTGTACTGGTGGGAGCCGGGCAAGTGCCACAACCTCGAGACGTTCACGTTCGGTACGACGGCCGCGTGAACCGGCCTCACGCCACGGAGCGGATGTTCCGGACCAGCCAGGACCCGACCAGGCACACGAGCGCCGCGAACAGGTACAGCGTCACGTAGCCACCGGCCTGCTGCACCAGGACGGTGGCGACCAGCGGCGCGATCACCTGTGGCAGCGCGTTGGCGATGTTGATCACGCCGAGGTCCTTCGCCCGCGCCGACGCCTCGGGCAGCACCTGCGTGATCAGCGCGAAGTCGACGGCGGTGTAGATGCCGTAGCCGGCGCCGAGGATCACCGCCCCCGCAACCGCACCCGGCCAGGTCTGCACCAGCGCCAAGGTCAGCGCCGCCGCGGCCGTGACCAGGCCGGAGACCACCACGAACACCTTGCGCCGGGCCAGCCGGTCCGACCAGATTCCCCCCACCACCGTGGTGATCACCAGCAGCACCGCGTAGATGACGGTGAGGATGAAGACGCCGTCCTCGGGGTTGCCGTAGCCGACCGCGTCCTGCAGGTAGAAGAACAGGTACAACGTCCCGAGCGCGTTGCCGAGGTTCACCAGGAACCGGGTCAGCCAGGCCCACCCGAAGTCGGGGAACCGCCGCGGGTCGATCCAGAACGACGACAGGAACCGGCGGGTGTCCCAGGGTTCCCGGTGCGCGCGGTCGAGGGCGACGTCGCGATGGTCGAACAGGTACGGCAGCGCGAGTACGACGAGCGCGGCGGCCGTCGCCAGGTAGCCCGCCGCGATGCTCCCGGTCGCCGCGGCGATCCCGACGCCACCGACGATCCCCAGGGTCTGCGCGACCGCGAGCCAGCCGCCGACGCCACCACGCTGCTGCACCGGGACCTGGTCCGGGACGGTCGCCATGATCGCGGCGAGCATCGCGTTGAGACCCGCCTGCGCGAGGCACCACGCCAGCGCCATCGTCACGACCGAGTCGGCAGAGGCCAGCAGGACGAGGGCGATCGCGCCGACGGCACCGCCGCCGAGCACCCACGGGAAGCGGCGGCCGACCTTCGACACGGTGCGGTCCGAGAACGCGCCGGACAACGGGTTGCAGATCACCGACACGGCCGCACCGAGTCCGGTGACCAGGCCGAAGACGAACTCCTTGTGGTCCGGCGAGATCACCTCGGCCTGCTGCGCGAGCAGGACCTGGATGGGTCCGAAGAAGCCGGCCCACAGACCGATGCTGGCCAGCGTGATCCAGGCGACCCACCTACGCGCGGCGGGGGTGGTCGGCTCGGCGAGCGACGCCGGGGTGACCCCGAGCGGCGGGGTCGGCGGCAGCGTCGTCATCGACCCGTCCGGTGGGCGGCGATCACGTCCGCGTACCAGGCGTAGGAGTCCTTCGGGGTGCGCTGCTGGTTCTCGTAGTCGACGTAGACCAGCCCGAACCGCTGGGTGTATCCCTCGGCCCACTCGAAGTTGTCCATGATCGACCAGGTGTAGTAGCCGCGCACGTCGACGCCGGCCTCGATCGCCTGGCCGACCGCACGCAGGTGACCGTCGAGGTAGGCGATCCGTCGGTCGTCGGCCACCCGGCCGTTCGGGTCCGGCCGGTCGTCGTAGGCACAGCCGTTCTCGGTGACGTAGACCGGCGGGAGCAACCCGTCGTACTCGTGGCTCATCATCACCAGCAGGTCCCGTAGACCGTCCGGCACCACCGGCCAGCCGAAGTCGGTTCGGTCGTACCCCTCGACCGGGACGATCTTGAACGGCAGCCCGTCCACCGGTGGCGTCCCCTCCTCACGCGGGAGGTCGCTGCCGGGCCCGGCGACGCGGGTGGGGTTGTAGTAGTTGACGCCGTAGAAGTCGAGCGGTGCACTGATCACCTGAAGGTCGTCCTGGACCGGACCGGGCATCAGGTCCTCGAACCCCGCTGGGTAGGCGCCGCGCAGCATCGGGTCGGAGAACAGCCGGTTCCACAGGGTCGCGTAGGCGCTCGCGGCCTCCCTGTCCTCGTCGCTGTCGGTCGCCACCCACACCGGGGTGTGGTTGTTCGCGCTGCCGATGCTGGTCGCACCGACCGCCCGGAGCGCGTTGACGGCCCGGCCGTGCGCGAGCAGGAGATGGTGCGCGACCGGGAGCGCGTCGAACATCAGCTGCTTGCCCGGTGCGTGCCGGCCGAGCGCGTGGCCCAGCATGGTGACCACGTTCGGTTCGTTGACCGGGATCCAGTGCGCGACCCGGTCGGCGAACCGCATCCCGACCAGCGTGGCGTACTCCGCGAACCGGTCCGTGGTCTCCCGGTTCAGCCAACCGCCCTTGTCCTCGAGCGCCTGCGGCAGGTCCCAGTGGAACAGCGTCGCCATCGGTTTGATCCCCGCGGTCAGCAGCTCGTCGAGCAGTCGGTCGTAGAAGTCCAGGCCGGCCGCGCTCGGCTTCCCGCGACCCTCCGGCTGGATCCGCGGCCAGGCGACCGAGAACCGGTAGCCGTCCAGCCCCAGTCGTTGCATCAACGCGACGTCCTCGGCGTACCGGTGGTAGTGGTCGCACGCGACCTGGCCGCTGCTGCCGTCCAGCACCCGGCCCGGCTCGGCGCAGAAGGTGTCCCAGATGCTGGTTCCTCGGCCGTCCTCGGCGGTCGCGCCCTCGATCTGGTACGACGCGGTGCTGGCCCCGAACTCGAACCCGGCGGGCAGGTGCGGGAAGTCTCTCGTGTCGGCCATGACTTCACCCTGCCAGGTTTTGCCGATCGTGCATCCTGGTCGGGTGCCAGCAACGAAGACAGAGGTACGACGGGCAGCGGATCGTTTCACGACGACGGCCCCCGCGATCAAGTCGCGGCACTCGTTCTCTTTCGGTGCCCACTACGACCCGGACAACACCGGCCACGGCCTGCTGCTCGCCCACAACGACGAGGTGGTGCAGCCAGGCGCCGGCTTCGAGACCCACGCGCACCGGGACACCGAGATCGTCACCTGGGTCGTGCACGGGAGGCTGATGCACCAGGACTCCACCGGCCACACCGGCGTGGTCCACCCCGGCCTCGCGCAGCGGATGAGCGCCGGCACCGGCATCGAGCACTCGGAGCGCAACGCCTCCTCCGACGAGCCGGTGCGCTTCGTGCAGATGTGGGTGTCCCCCGACGAACCCGGTCTCGACCCGGGCTACGAGCAGCGCGAGATCGGTGACGAGCTGGCCGGCGGAGGACTGGTCACGGTCGCCTCGGGCATGCCGCAGCACCGCGACTACGCCGCGATCCGGATCAACAGCACGCGGGCGGCGTTGCACGCGGCACGTCTTGCGCCGGCCGGCTCGGTGACGCTCCCGGCGGCGCCGTACCTGCATCTCTTCGTTGCCCGCGGGACCGTCGACCTCGAGGGCGTGGGTCGGCTCGACGAGGGCGACGCCGTGCGCTTCACCGGCGGCGACGGTCAGCGGGTGACGGCGACCGGCGATGGTGCGGAGGTCCTGGCCTGGGAGATGCACGCCGACCTGCGGACCGGGTGACGCTGAGGGTCGCCTCGGCCGAGTGTCAGGAGGAGAAGAACGACTCGTTCATCCGCGGGTCGGGTGCGAACGGTACGACGGCCAACCGCATGCCCGTCTGGCGGAACCGGACCTGCTCCACCCGCGCCACCACCTCGTTCGCGCGCTCGCACTGGCTGATGGACAGGTAGAACGCGAACAGCCGGAGCCGTTCGCGGGCGGCGTAGAACGTCTCGAGGTTGACGTCCTCGGAGCCACCGATCGTCTCCAGGTCGTACAGCGCCTGCTCGACGTCCTCGGGCCGGACCCGCGGCGCCAGCTCGGGGTGCACGTCGATCATGCCGTCCTCGGAGACGATCACGATCAGGCACGGCGCGGACGAGGCGGCGGTGTAGCGGACCGCGGAGTTGTAGCGGGCGCCGCGCCCCGGGTCGCCCACGCCGGTCGCGATCCCGTCCAGGATCACTCCGACCGCGTGGCAGGTGCCGTCGGGCGTGAGCAGGACCGCGCCGTCGATCCGGGTGAGCGACCGGAGCAGCCGGCTGTCGATCCGCTGCGGCTCGATAGCCAGCGCCTGGGGCGCCAGCCGCTTGGCTTCCTGGGCGGCGGCGGTGGTGACCACGAGCATCGTGCCCTTGGACTGGCCGACGGCGGTCTGGGCGAGCCGCCAGATCGCCCGGATGTTGTCGTCGCTGACGCTGGCGAAGACCCGGCGCATCGAGGCCACGAACAGCGACGGCGACATCCGCGGCCGGGGCAGCTGCGGATGACCGTTCGCGACCCGCAGGAGCGGCGACCCGTTGTGCGACATCTGCCAGATTCCCTGCTCGACGATCGCGAACCGGAAGACGTCCTCGGTGGTCCCGTCGTACTCCTCGGAGACGGTGCCCAGTCCGTAGATCGTGGTGCCGTTGACGAGCAGGCTGAGGTCGGGACCGGTGATCTCGAGCAGCTTGCGGAACTGGAGCCGCTCGCGCACCGAGATGGGCACCCGCAGCCGCACCCCGACGTCCACGCAGCTGTGTCCGTCGGCAGCCAGGATCACCGAGCCGGACCCGGCGCGCCCCTCGTACGCGGTGGACGCGAGCGCCTCGAAGGAGTCGAACAGCCCGTTGGCGAGGGTCTCGCCGGCGATCATCGCGGCGGAGAACACGAGGTGGTTGGCCGAGCGGCGGATGGCATCGGTGGGGACGTCGTCCTCGATCGGGGAGATCGTCCGGGGCGGCTTCGCGGCCAGCAGCGCGTGCGTCGCCGTGCGGAGCAGCTCGCTGATGATGCCGTGTGCGAGCGAGACCGTGATCGGGACGCCGTCGACCTCGGTCGTCTCGAGGCGGGGCAGCGCATCCAGGTCCTCGCTGTCCACCGAGATCACCGGGTGCACGTCGTAGTCACCGACCGGAGCGGACTGACCGACGAAGATGGCGCGCCCGGCGCCCGCGGCGGCCTGTTCCATCGCCACCTCGACGGCTCGGGCGCGGGCGGTGTCACGGAAGGACTCGTGGCGCGCCCGGTGCATCTCCTCGGAAGGGAAGTCGAGCTCGTGCACCCCGCTGTCCTCGTAGCGACGCTTCGCGTCCAGGGTGACGTCGGCGAAGTCGTCGTAGCCGAACGCCGTCGCCTGGTTGTCCTTGGCCTCCAGGCAGACGGCACGGCCGTCGCTGCCGTCGCGGATAAATCCGACCAGGAAGGCGTCGGGGGACAGAATGGCGCCGATCTGGTCGAGCGCCCGGTCGGCGGCTCCGTCCAGGGAGATCCGGAAGTGGTGCTGGTAGCCCCACATCGTGTGCGTCAGCTGGGGGTCGGGCACGGTGCTCGGTCACTCTCGTGGGCGGGGGACGGCCTACCTGCGATGTTCCCTCATCCGCGTGACACAAACGAAAACGGCGCCAGCCAATGAGAGGTCAAGTCGTGTCCGCCGAACCGTCCCTCGTGAAGCTCGTCAGGCCAGCACCTTGAGGCCGACCACCCCGGCCACGATCAGCACCAGGCACAGGAGCCGACCCACCGACGCCGGCTCACCGAGTGCCACGATGCCGTAGACCGCGGTGCCGACCGCACCGATGCCCACCCAGACCGCGTAGCCGGTGCCGACCGGGATGACGCGCAACGCGTACGCCAGGCCGACCATGCTCAGCAGCAGGGTGACCCCGAACACTGCCGTCGGCACGGGCCGGGAGAACCCGCGGCTCTCCGCGAGTGCCGTCGCCCAAGCGGTTTCGAGCAACCCCGAGACGAAGAGGACGAGCCAAACCATGATGTACCTCCGCAGTCAGCTGTTGATGGCTTCCTACGTCGTCTTGCTTGACCGGGTACGACGCGCTCGCCTTGGCGAGAATCTCACGCCGCCTTCCCGCGCTGCGACACAGCGGCCGCACCGATCGCGGCGTGTAAGTGCGCTCTCAGCGGTTGTCCCCGGAGCCGCTGAGGACGGCGCGACGCCGCCGGTCGGCGAGTTTCTCAACATTCCGCTGCGCGACGTCGTCCAGGGAGAGACCCAAGAAGTTCGCCAGGACCGCTGTGTACCAAAGAACATCGCCGAGCTCGGCGGCCATGTCGTCGCGGTCCAGCTGAGCGAGGTCGCTGTTCTTGTCGCGCACTAGCTTCTTGACCTTCTCGGCAATTTCACCCGCCTCACCGACCAAACCAAGGACCAGGTGCATGAACTCGTCCGGAGCATCCTTGTCGCGGGCTGTGCGCAACGCGGCGCGCTGGTAGTCGTTGCATTCCATAGCGCCAACCGTAGCGACCACTCACCCTCGACGACTGGAGCACCGCAACTTCCGGCGCGCGAGAATCGTTCGGCGCGCGAGTAAGAGCCAACACAGAAGTGCTATCGCCGACAGCAGTGCTGGGGTCCAGTGAGCGAGCAGCAGCGAGGCCGCGACAGCGCACCCGAAGGCAGTCAGGTTTGCCGCAACGTCGTAGACGGGTGCAATGAATTCCCGGTTGAGGACGTGTGCGACCGCGATCAGGAGCCCGCAGGCAAAGGTAACGGACAGAAGCAGACTCACCACGGGTTCCAGTCTCCTTGCTCGTCCAACAATGTCGATCGCTGAGAGCCCGCCTCGTTGGGACTCCCGCTGGAAGAGGTCTCTTGGAGCAGCGGCGATCGGGGTCGGGCTGCGGGCGACATTCCAGCCGGTCCAGCCGACCATGGCGCACTGGACTGGCCTTACACTTGTCCTGTGACGATCCGCGCAGCCCAGTGGTGGTGGCCGACCGAGTAGGCGGCCACACCGATTGTCACGACCCATCGAGCCGCCCTTGGGCGGCTCGTATGCTTGCGGACCAGGTTCGTGCACGCCCGAGGGCATCACCCCAGGAGCCTGCATGACCACCACCGTTGATGCCGCAATGGATCGCAGCCGGGAGCTGGCGGCGTCCATCGAGGCCCACCCGGATCGACACCGCATGCTCACCGGAGACCGACCAACCGGCGACCTCCACATCGGGCACTACCTGAGCAGTCTGCGCAACCGCGTGGCGCTTCAGGACACGGGAGTCGAGTCGTGGGTCCTGATCGCCGACTATCAGGTCATCACCGACCGTGACTCCGTCGGCCAGATCAAGGCGCACACCCTCTCCCTGCTGACCGACTATCTCGCAGCAGGTGTCGATCCGGATCGCTCCACCATCTTCACGCATTCAGCCGTGCCGGCGCTCAACCAGCTGATGCTGCCGTTCCTCAGCTTGGTGACCCAGGCCGAGCTGCAGCGCAACCCCACGGTCAAGGACGAGCTGAAGGCCAGTCGGCGGCCCCTGTCGGGCCTGCTGCTCACCTACCCGATCCACCAGGCCGCCGACATCCTCTTCTGCAAGGCGGACGTGGTGCCGGTGGGCAGGGACCAGCTGCCCCACGTCGAGCAGACCCGGGTCGTGGCCAGGCGCTTCAACGCGCACTACGCGGACGGGACGCAGGTCTTCCCCGAGCCAGTGGCCCTGGTCAATGACCAGCAGCTCATCCTCGGTCTGGACGGGCAGAAGATGTCCAAGAGCCGCGGCAACGTCATACGACTCGCCGGCACGGCCGACGAGACGGCCGCGCTCATTCGCAAGGCGCGCACCGACTCCGAGCCTGCAATCACCTACGAGCCGGAGCGTCGACCGGAGGTCGCGAACCTGCTCATCATCGCCTCCGGCTTTACAGGGGTTCTGCCCGAGCAGCTCGCCGCCGGTCTGGGTGCAGGCGGGGGCCGAGCGCTCAAAGAGCTGGTCACCGAGGCAGTCAACGAGGGCCTCCGCCCACACCGCGAACGACGATCCACCTACGCCGCGGACCCGGCCCAGCTGGGCGAGATCCTGCGCGCCGGGAATGCCGCCGCCGCAGCGGTCGCGGACAGCACTCTGACCGAGGTGCGCCAGGCCATGTCGATGGACCACTGAACAGCCGGACGGGCGAGTCAGTCCACGCACAGGCAGAACGGATGCCCTGCCCGGTCGCCTCACACGTTCTTCAGCTCGGGGAACTGGTCGTCACGCCACTCCCCCGACTCGGGGACCGCGCCGGGCTCACCGGCCGCGAGCTCGTTCTCCCGGGCGCGCAGCTCGACCCGTCGGATCTTGCCGGAGATCGTCTTCGGCAGGTCGAAGAACTCGATCCGGCGGACCCGTTGGAAGGGGGCGAGGTGCTCGCGCGCGAACTTGAGGATCTCGAAGGCGGTGTCCCGGGTGGGCTCGTGGCCGGGCGCGAGCACGATGTAGGCCTTCGGCACCGCGAGCCGGACCGCGTCGGGCGCGGGCACGATGGCCGCCTCCGCGACTGCGGGGTGCTCGATCAGCACGCTCTCGAGCTCGAACGGGCTGATCTTGTAGTCCGAGGCCTTGAACACGTCGTCGGTGCGACCGACGTAGGTGATGTACCCGTCCTCGTCCATCGTGGCCACGTCACCCGTGTGGTAGAAACCGCCGGCCATCGCGTCGGTGTTGCGGCTCTGGTCGCCCTGGTAGCCGGTCATCAACGGGAGCGGGTTGCCGCCGCGCAGGTCAAGGCAGATCTCGCCCTCACCGGCGCCTTCCACGGGTTCCCCGGTGACCGGGTCGACCAGCAGCACCGGGACACCGGGCAGCGGGCGCCCCATCGACCCGGCCTTGACCGGCAGGCCCGGCGTGTTCCCTACCTGCGCGGTGGTCTCCGTCTGGCCGTACCCGTCGCGCAGGACCAACCCCCACTTCCTCCGGACCTGCTCGATCACCTCCGGATTCAGCGGCTCACCTGCCCCGACCACCTCTCGCAGCGTGCCCGGGCCCTCGGACAGGTCGGCATTGATCAGCATCCGCCACACGGTCGGTGGTGCGCAGAAGGACGTGACGTGCTGCTCGCGCAGCTGCTCCAGGAGCGCGGGCGCGTCGAAGCGTGTGTAGTTGTAGAGGAAGATCGTGGCCTCGGCGATCCACGGCGCGAAGAAGCAGGACCAGGCATGCTTCGCCCAGCCCGGCGAGGAGATGTTCAGGTGCACGTCGCCCGGCTGCAGCCCGAGCCAGTACATCGTCGAGAGGTGCCCGACCGGGTAGGACACCTGGGTGTGCTCGACCAGCTTCGGCCGCGACGTCGTGCCGGAGGTGAAGTAGAGCAGCAGCGTGTCCCCGGGAGCGGTTCCCGGGTGCTCGATGCTGACCTCACCGAGCTCATAGGCCTCGTGCAGGTCATGCCAGCCGTCCGCCGTACCGACCGAGATCCGGGTGTAGTCACCCGGGACCTGCTCGAACTTCGAGGCGTCCGCCGGCGTGCAGACCACGTGCTTGGCGTCGCCGCGCTCGATCCGGTCGACCAGGTCCGAGGGGCCGACTGCCGTGGTGGTCGGCATGATCACCGCGCCCAGCTTCATGATCGCCAGCATCGTCTCCCACAGCTCGATCTGGTTGCCGAGCATCACGATCACCGGGTCGCCCTTGCGCACCCCCTGGTCCGCGAGCCACGCGGCGACCTGGTCGGAGCGGCGCGCCATCTCGTCGAACGTCAGCGCGGCGGTGGTGCCGTCCTCCTCGACGATGACCAGCGCCTGCCGGTCGTTGCCGCGGGCATAGGAGTCGAACCAGTCGGCCGCCCAGTTGAAGCGGTCACCGAGATCGGGCCAGCCGAACTCGCGGGCCGCGCGCTCGTGCTCGCCGCGCAGGGAGAGCAGCTGGTCGCGTGCCGCGCGGTAGGCCTCGGTGGCCGTCTGGTGGTCGGTCATGGTGCACGCCCCTCTCGATGAGCTCCACGGCCACGTTATCCATCCTGGCAACACCCGGCGAGCCACCTTTTCAGGCGAGCACCCGCAACGCCTCCGGACGGACATGCGCGGTCAGCGGCAACGGGGCGAGCCGCTCGCCGTCCGCGTAGGCGGTGACCGGCGCCTCCGTGGACACGGTGATCTCCCGGCCGCGGCACACCAGCACCTCGTCGAGCTCCACGTGGCTGCCGTCGTACAGCTTCGGCAGCGCACGGATCAAGCGTGGCCTGGACGCGGCGCGGATCATCACCACGTCGAGCATGCCGTCGGTCAGACAGGCGCCCGGCGCGATGTGCATCCCCGAGCCGTAGTAACCGGAGTTCGCGACGACAACGGTGAACGCACGCTGCCGGTGCGCGACGCCGTCGACAACGACGTGGTACGTCGACGGGCGGAACGTGAGCACCGCGCGGACCGCGGCACAGGGATACTGCACCGGGCCGGGCAACAGGTGTGCACGGTCGACGTACTGCGAGGCCAGCGAGTCCACGCCCGCGTACACGCTGCCGGCCACGACCTGGCCTCCGACGTCGATCACGTCGACCGCGCGTGGTTCCGTGTGCATCAGCGTGCGCGCGGCGGTCGCGGGGTCACCGGCCAGGCCCAGCTGTCGGGCGAAGTCGTTCCCGCGACCGCTCGGCACGATGCCCAGGACCCCGCCGGCCTCGACCACGGGTCCGGCGAGGGAGGCGACCATGCCGTCGCCGCCGACGGCCACCATGACCTGCCCGGACTCGACCGCGCGTGCCACCAGGGTGCGGCACTCGACCGGTCCCGTGCTGTAGGTGACCTCGACGCCGGCACCGGCCTCACGCAGGATGCGGGCGACCGGTACGACGGACGCGGGTGCTGTCCCGCCACCGGAGGTGGGGTTGACCAGCAGGTGGAAGGACCTCACGGCACGAGCACGCCCGGGTTCAGCACGCCGGCCGGATCGAGCCGCTGCTTGACCGCCCGCAGGATCTCGACGCCGACCTGACCGATCTCCTGGGCCAGCCAGGGCTGGTGGTCGCGGCCGACGGCGTGGTGGTGGGTGATCGTGCCACCCGCCGTCACGATCGCGTCCGACGCGGCGGCCTTGGCGTGCGCCCACTGCGCCAGCGGGTCGTCGCTCTGCCGGGCGGCGACGGTGAAGTACAACGAGGCCCCGGTGTCGTAGACGTGCGAGATGTGGCACAGCACGATCGGCGGCGTGCCGTGCTCGGACAGCGCGCTCTCCACGGCGGTGCGCACCGCGTCGTACAGCCGCTGCAGGCCGGACCAGAACGTCGCCGTCTCCAGGGTCTCCACGAGGACGCCGACGTCGAGCAGCGAGTCGCGCAGGTAGGGCCCGTCGAAGCGACCTTGCGCCCAGCTGGTGCCGGCGGCCTCACCGAGCGGTTCGCCGCCGAGGGCGCGAAGCCGGGAGGTCACCGCGGTGCGTGAGGCCTCCACCTGCGCTGGGTCTCCCTCGAACCCGGTGACCATCAGGCAGCCGCCGCCGGAGCCCGCTCCGACCGCGTCCGGGTCGGCCAGGTTGATCGCGGTCTCGGCCTCGTCGGAGAGCCTCAGCACCGTCGGCGCCGTCCCGCTCCGGGCCAGGTCGCGCAGCGCCGCGGCACCCTCCGCGAAGGAGCCGAACCGCCAGCCCTCGTAGTGCCGGGCGGCCGGGAGCTCGTGAACCCGGACCCGGACCGACGTGATCACCCCGAAGGCGCCCTCGGAGCCGAGGACCAGCTGGCGCAGGTCCGGACCGGCCGCGTTCGCCGGGGCCGTGCCCAGGTCCAGGTCGCCGATCGGGGTGGCGACCCGGAGACCGACCACCAGCTCGTCGAAGCGTCCGTAGCCGGAGGATGCCTGTCCGCTGGATCGGGTGGCGGCGAACCCGCCGATGGAGGCGTACTCGAAGGACTGCGGCGCATGGCCCAGGGTGAGGCCGTGCGCGGCAAGCAGCTCCTCGGCCTTTGGACCGAGCAGCCCGGCGCCGAGCGTCGCGGTGCCCGACTCCGGGTCGACGTCGAGCAGCCGGTCCAGGCGGCTCAGGTCCAGAGCCACCACGCCGGCGTACCCCTCGCGCCGCGCGACCAGCCCGCCGACCACGGAGGTTCCGCCGCCGAACGGCACCAGCGCGACCCGGTGCTCGCTGCACCAGGTGACGACGGCGGCGACCTCGTCGTGGTCGGCCGGCAGGATCACCGCGTCCGGCGCGTCCCCGGCGTCCCCGGCACGCATCCGCAGCAGGTCCGGCGTCGACTTCCCGCGGGTGTGCCGGACCCGGGTGTCGTGGTCGAGCCGGACGTGCTCGGCGCCGACCAGGGCGACCAGCTCGTCGACGAGCCGCGGGTCGAGCGCGATGTCGGGCAGCCGGACGTCGGCGAGCGGGAGTGACGGCTGCACGACGGCCGGCCCGAACGCCGCCTCGACGAGCGTGCGTGCCTCCTCACCGAGTGGCCGCTCGCGTTCCGGCTCGCCCCAACGGGCCCAGTGCATCGGTGTCGTCATGCGTTACACTGTGACACATGCCGTCTCTTCGTCACAACGCTGCTGCCGATGATGCGCTGCTCGACGCCGCCCGGCACTGCATCCTCGCCGTGGGCTGGAAGCGGACCACGCTGACCGATGTTGCGAGGCGGGCGGGGGTGTCCCGGATGACGATCTACCGCCGGTGGCCGGACATGCACACGCTGCTCTCGGACCTGATGACCCGCGAGTGGTCCGGTGTCGTCGAGCGCGCCGCGGTCGCGGAAGGCAGCTCGGCCCGGGCCCGCCTCGCCGCCGGTGTCGCCGCCACCGTCTCCGCGCTGCGCGGCAACGACCTCTTCGGCCGGATCGTCCACGTCGACCCCGAGCTCCTGCTGCCCTACCTGCTCGACCGGCGCGGTCGAACCCAGGACTCGGTGCTCGCGATGCTCGAGACGACGATCACCGAGGGCCAGCAGGACGGGTCGGTGCGCGCCGGGGCCCCCACCCTGCTCGCCCGGTCGGTGCTGCTGGCTGCGCACGGGTTCGCGATCTCGGCCCAGACCATGACCGGCGAGCCCGCGCCGACGCCGCAGGACCTCGATGCCGAGCTACGCGCGCTGACCGAGCGGTACCTCGCCCCATGACAAGGCT
>DASSBE010000007.1:0-14984 GCA_035699065.1 Nocardioidaceae bacterium | reverse complement strand
GAGCTGGTGCTCTACGTCTTCGGTCGCCAGGAGCAGGCCGACGTCTCGTTCGAGGGAGCCGCGCGCGACATCGCCCGGTTGAACGGCGCCGATCTCGGCATCTGAGTCGGCGTTGCGGCCGCTCGTCAGAGCCGGACCGGGTGCCCGGCGTCCGCCAGGGCCTGCTTGACCTCGCCGACCCGGAGCGTGCCGAAGTGGAAGACGGTGGCGGCGAGTACGGCGTCCGCTCCCGCCTCGACCGCGGGCGGGAAGTGCTCGAGCCGGCCGGCGCCACCGCTGGCGATCACCGGGACCGACACCTCCGTGCGCACGAGCCGGAGCAGGTCGAGGTCGAACCCGTCCTGGGTGCCGTCGGCGTCCATCGCGTTGAGCAGGATCTCCCCGGCGCCCAGCTCGGCCGCCTGCCGCGCCCAGGCCACCGCGTCCAGGCCGGCACTCTCCCGACCGCCGTGGGTGGTCACCTCGAAACCGGAGTCCGTGCCCGGGGCCCGGCGGGCGTCCACGGACAGGACGAGCACCTGGTTGCCGAACCGGTCGGCGATCTCCGCGACGAGCTCGGGGCGGCG
This sequence comes from Nocardioidaceae bacterium, assembly GCA_035699065.1. GTDB lineage: Bacteria > Actinomycetota > Actinomycetes > Propionibacteriales > Nocardioidaceae > Nocardioides_C. The sequence continues at coordinate 14,418 of DASSBE010000007.1, read as the reverse complement.
GATGGCGGCGGTGTTCACCGCGACCTTGTCGGCGCCGGCCCGCAGCAGCCGGTCCACGTCGTCGATGCTGCCCACGCCCCCGCCCACGGTCAGCGGGATGAACACCTGCTCCGCGGTCCGGGACACGATCTCCATGGTGGTGGCACGGCCCTCGTGCGACGCGGAGATGTCGAGGAACGTGAGCTCGTCAGCGCCCTCGGCGTCGTACACCTTGGCCAGCTCGACCGGGTCGCCGGCGTCGCGGAGCTCGCGGAAGTTGATGCCCTTCACCACGCGGCCGCCGTCGACGTCGAGACACGGGATCACCCGGACGGCGAGCGTCATGACGCCGACGGACGGGTCAGCGCGAGCGCGTCCTCGAGCGTGAACCGGCCCTCGTAGAGAGCGGTCCCGATGATCGCGCCCTCGATCCCGTCGTCGACCAGGCCGGTGAGCGCCTCGAGGTCGGCGAGCTCGGTGATGCCGCCGGAGGCGACGACCGGGCGGTCGGTGGCGGCGCACACCGCACGCAGCAGGTCCAGGTTCGGGCCCTGCAGCATGCCGTCCTTGTTCACGTCGGTGACCACGTAGCGCGCGCAGCCCTCCCGGTCGAGGCGGGCGAGTACGTCGTACAGGTCCCCGCCTTCCTTGGTCCAACCGCGGGCGGCGAGCCTCCGGCCGCGGACGTCGAGTCCGACCGCGACCCGGTCACCGTGCTCGGCGATCGCGGCGGCGCACCAGGCGGGGTCCTCCAGCGCGGCGGTGCCCACGTTGACCCGGCGGCAGCCGGCGTTCAGGGCCGCCTGGAGCGAGTCGTCGTCGCGGATGCCGCCGCTCATCTCGACGTCGATGTCGAGGGTGCCGGCGATCTCCGCGAGCAGCCCGCGGTTGTCGCCGCGCCCGAAGGCGGCGTCGAGGTCGACCAGGTGGATCCACTCCGCGCCGTGCGACTGCCAGTTCAGTGCGGCCTCGACCGGGTCGCCGAACCGCTTCTCCGAGCCTGCGACGCCCTGCACCAGCTGGACGGCCTGTCCGCCGGCGATGTCGACGGCCGGCAGCAGCTCGAGGTAGGCGCTCATGCCGCCCAGCCTAGGAGACCCCGTGGCAGGGCCTCGATCCATCCCACGGAGCGGCCGCGGCGCTCGCGGCGTGTCACAGCCCCGGGCCCGGCAGTCAGCGGCGGCGGAACAGCAGCACCGCCAGCACCGGCGCCGTCAGCACGCTGAGCACCAGCACGGCCAGCCGCGCCTCCCAGTCGGGCCGGACCACCCAGACCAGGAGGTTGACCGCGAGCAGCAGCGCGACCAACAACGCGTTCTGCGTCCTCCGGCGCCGCGCCAGGACCCCGGTCTGCCGGCCGGTCCCGCCGAAACCCGCGGTCATCCGCCGCACCGCCCTGCGCCGGGCCTCGCGTCGCTCCCGGCGTTCGGCCTCCGCGGCACGTGCGGCCGCCTTGATCGCGGCCTCGTGCTCGCGGGCGGCACGACGCTTCGCGCGCTCCTTGCTCAACCAGCCCTCACAGCGACACGACCCAGTTCCGCAGCAGGGCCGCACCCGCGTCACCGGACTTCTCCGGGTGGAACTGGGTCGCGCACAACGGCCCGTTCTCGACCGCCGCGACGAACCGGTCGCCACCGTGCGAGGCCCACGTCACCAGCGGCTCCCTGGTCCGGCCGTTGGTGCGCAGCGTCCAGTCCCGCACCCCGTAGGAGTGCACGAAGTAGAACCGCTCGTCCTCGACCCCGGCGAACAGCGCCGACCCGGCGGGCACCTCGACGGTGTTCCACCCCATGTGGGGTACGACGGGCGCCTCCAGCCGTTCCACGACGCCGGGCCACTCGTCCAGGCCTGGGGTGTCCACGCCGTGCTCGACGCCGTGCGCGAACAGGATCTGCATCCCGACGCAGATCCCGAGCACCGGCCGGCCACCCGCGAGCCGGCGGCCGATCAGCTCATGACCCTTGGCCGCGCGCACGCCGCGGACACACGCGGCGAACGCGCCGACGCCCGGCACCACCAGCCCGTCCGCGTCCGCGGCAGCGGCTCGGTCCGCGGTCAGGGTCACCGAGGCGCCGGCACGTTCCAGCGCCCGGACCGCGGAGCGGGTGTTGCCCGAGCCGTAGTCGAGGACCACGACGGAAGCGGTCACAGGGTGCCCTTGGTGCTCGGCACCCCGGTCTCGCGCGGGTCGAGGGCGATCGCGTCGCGGAACGCCCGCGCGACGGCCTTGAACTGTGCCTCGACCAGGTGGTGCGGGTCGCGTCCGGACAGCACCCGGACGTGCAGCGCGATCTGGGCGTGGAACGCGAGGGTCTCGAACACGTGCCGGGTCAGCGACCCCAGGTAGGCGTCACCGATCGTCACGAACGCCTGCGCGTCCGGCTCCCCGGTGTGCACGCAGTAGGGGCGGCCGGACACGTCGACCGCGCACTGCACGAGGGCCTCGTCCAACGGCACCAGCGCGTCCCCGAAGCGGCGGATCCCGCGCTTGTCCCCCAGCGCCTCGCGCAGCGCGTCGCCGAGCACGATCGCGGTGTCCTCGACGGTGTGGTGGGCGTCGATGTGGGTGTCGCCGTCGGCGGAGACGGTCAGGTCGACCAGCGAGTGCCGGGCCAGTGAGGAGAGCATGTGGTCGTAGAACCCGACCCCGGTCGAGACGTCGGCGCGCCCGCTGCCGTCGAGGTCGACCGCGACCAGCACCTTGGACTCCTTGGTCGCGCGCTCGATCCGTGCGGTCCTGCTCATCGAAGTACCTCCGTCAGGGCGGTGCGGAACGCCGCCATCTCCTCAGCCGTGCCGATCGAGACCCGGAGCCAGCCGTCCGGGCCGGTCTCCCGGATCAGGACTCCGCGGTCCAGTAGACCCTGCCACACCGCGTGCCGGTCCTCGAACGTCCCGAACAGCGCGAAGTTCGCGTCGCTGTCGGCGACCTGCAGGCCGACCCCACGCAGCCACGCCACGGTCGCGTCGCGTTCGGCTCGTAGGTCGTCGACCCGGGCCAGCAGCTCCTTGGCGTGGCCGAGGGCGACCTGCGCCACCGCCTGCGTCGTGGCGGAGAGGTGGTAGGGCAGCCGGACCACGCGCAGCGCGTCGCAGATCTCCGGTGACGCGGCCAGGTAGCCGAGCCGGGCCCCGGCCAGCGCGAACGCCTTGCTCATCGTCCGGGACACGACCAGGTTCGGCGTCCCCGCGAGCAGCTCCAGCGCGGACGACGTACCCTCGCGGCGGAACTCGCCGTACGCCTCGTCGATCACCACCACGCCGGGTGCCGCGGCGCACACCGCCGCCACGGTGTCCAGCGGCAGCGCGGTGCCGGTCGGGTTGTTCGGCGACGGCAGGAGTACGACGGACGGGCGGTGCTCCTCGATCACGGCGAGGGCATGGGTCACGTCGAGGGAGAAGTCCGAGGACCGGTGCCCGACGACCCACCCAGTCATCGCGTCCCGGGCGTACTCGGGGTACATCGAGTAGGTCGGCGCGAACGAGACCGCGACCCGGCCCGGTCCGCCGAAGGCCTGCAGGATCTGCAGCATCACCTCGTTGGAGCCGTTCGCGGCCCACACCTGTTCCGGCGTCACGCCGTGGCCGAGGTACGCCGCGAGCGCCGTACGCAGGGCTCTGAACTCGCGGTCGGGGTACCGGTTCAGGGACCGGGCCACCTCGGCCACCGCCGCGGCGACGTCGGCCACCACCGCCTGCGACGGCGGGTACGGGTTCTCGTTGACGTTGAGGGCGACGGGCACGTCGAGCTGGGGCGCCCCGTAGGGCGAGATGCCGCGCAGCTCCTCGCGAAGAGGAAGCTCCATCAGCGGTCCTCGAGCCGGATCCGGACCGCGGCACCGTGGCCGGGCAGGTCCTCCGCGTCGGCCAGTGTCAGCACGTGGTCGGCGACGTCGCGCAGCGCCTCCGCCGAGTAGTCGACGACGTGCATGGACTTGCGAAACGCGCGCACCGAGAGACCCGAGGCGTGGCAGGCGCAGCCGGCGGTCGGCAGCACGTGGTTCGACCCGGCGGCGTAGTCGCCCAGCGAGACCGGCGCGAACGGCCCGACGAAGACGGCGCCGGCGTTGCGGACCCGGGCCGCCCACGAGGCGGCGTCGGCGGTCTGGATCTCCAGGTGCTCCGCGGCGTAGGCGTTGACGACGTCGAGACCCTGGGAGAGGTCCTCGACGAGCACGATCGCGGACTGCTGACCGGACAGTGCGGTGCGGATCCGGTCCACGTGCCGGGTGGCGGAGACCTGCTTGTCCAGCTCGGCCGCCACGTCGTCGGCGAGCGCCTGCGAGGGCGTGACGAGCACCGAGGAGGCGAGCGGGTCGTGCTCGGCCTGGCTGACCAGGTCGGCGGCGACGTAGCCGGCGTCGGCGGTGTCGTCGGCAAGGATCACGATCTCGGTCGGGCCGGCCTCCGAGTCGATGCCGACGACGCCCTTGAGCAGCCGCTTGGCCGAGACCGTGTAGATGTTGCCGGGTCCGGTGACCAGGTCGACCGGCGCGCAGGGACCCGCGCCGTACGCGAACATCGCGATCGCCTGGGCGCCCCCGACGGCGTACACCTCCTCGATGCCGAGCAGCGCGCACGCGGCGAGGATCGTGGGGTGCGGCAGCCCACCGTGCGAGGCCTGCGGTGACGAGGTCAGCGCGATCGACGGCACGCCCGCGACCTGGGCGGGGACGACGTTCATCACCACGCTGGAGACCAGCGGCGCGAGGCCGCCGGGCACGTAGAGACCCACCCGTGCGACCGGGACCATCCGCTGGGTGACGGTGCCGCCGGGCACCACCTCGGTGACCACGTCCGGCTCGAGCTCGGCCTCGCAGGTCTTCCGGAGCCGGCTGATCGACTCCTCGAGTCCGGCCCGCACGGCCGGGTCCAGCGCGGCGAGAGCTGCGTGCAGCGCGGCCGGCGGGACCGCGATGTCGTCCTGCTCGACGCCGTCGAACTTCGCGGAGAGCTCGCGGACCGCCTCCACGCCGCGATGGCGCACGGCCTCGCAGATCGGGCGCACCACGTCGAGCGCGGCCTCCACGTCGAAGTCCGCGCGTGGCACGACGCTGCGGTAGTCGGGGGCGGGGGCACCCCGGAGGTCGATCCGGCGAATCATGGCTCCCAGTGTAGGGGCGGCGGATCGGCCGGATCCGCGGCGTGTCAGCGAGCGGACCGGGGCATGTCGGTAGGTTGAGCCCGTGAGCGAGCAACTTCCGATGTTCCCGTTGAACACCGTGCTGTTCCCGGGCGTCACCATGCCGCTGCACGTCTTCGAGGACCGCTACCGCGCGCTGGTCCACCACCTGCTGACGATCCCCGACAAGGCCGAGCGGGTGTTCGGGGTCGTCGCGATCCGGGAGGGCTACGAGGTCGGCTCCCACGGCGCCCAGTCGGTGCACCGGGTCGGCTGCGTCGCGCAGATGACCAGCGTCGAGCCGCACCCGGACGGCCGGTTCGACATCGAGATCGTCGGCCGGCAGCGGATGCGGCTGGACTCGATGGACACCTCGGGCGCGTTCCTGGTCGGAGGCGTGGACCTGCTGCCCGAGGAGGAGGGGATCCCGGCGGGCCCGGACGAGGAGGCGGAGCGGACGATGAACACGTTCCTGGTCTACCGCGAGCGGCTGTCGGCGCTGCGTGGCGCGGAGGTCCTCGACGGGGTGTTCCCGCGCGATCCGACGTACCTGTCCTACAGCCTGGCGGCCACCTGCCTGCTCACCCTGCGCGAACGCCAGGCCCTGCTCGAGACCGACTCGGCGCACGAGCGGCTGATTATGCTCCGCCGCTCGCTGCACGAGGAGATGCGTGCGATGCGCGCGGTCCCCTCGCTGCCGGCGACCGAGGTGGCCCGGACCGCCTGGTTCCCGAACTGATGGCACGCGGCCAGGCATCGGGCGGTACGCCGGCCACCGTGGCCCTGACCCGGGCGGGCATCGCGTTCACCGTGCACACCTACGACCACGACCCAACCACTGTCGGCTTCGGCCTCGAGGCGGCCGCCGCGCTGGGCCTGGAACCGGACCGGGTCCTCAAGACGCTGTTCGTCTCGGTGGACGGCCGGCTCGCCGTGGGCATCGTCCCGGTCTCCGGACAGCTGGACCTGAAGGCCGTCGCCGCCGCCGTGGGCGCGAAGAAGGCCCGGATGGCGGACCCGGCCGAGGCCGAGCGCGCGTCCGGCTACGTGGTCGGCGGGATCTCGCCCGTCGGCCAGAAGCGCACGCACCCGACGGTGCTCGACGAGTCCGCGCTGGCGTTCGAGACCGTCTACGTCTCCGGAGGCCGGCGCGGGATGGACCTCGGCATCGCGCCGGCCGACCTGGTGCACGTCACGAACGCCACCACGGCGCGGATCGCCCGCTGACCCCCTCCCCGACTTGTCAGGGCGTAGGGCCCCTATAGGGGACGCACACCCTGACAAGTCGGCGTCAGTCGGTGGTGAGCCGCAGCAGGCCGCGCTGGACGTCCCCGTCCCGCCAGGTGCTCACGCCCAGGGCGTCCAGGGGCGCGATGTTCTCCTGCGCGTCGGACTCGCTGGGGTCGGGACCGGCGGTGGCTGCGAGCTCGTCGGCGAGGTCCTCGGCCCAGCCGCCGCCGGCATCGAAGTTCACGTACAGCGCCGCGGTCGCCTCGTCGGCGTCGGGCACCACGCGCTGGAACGCGTCCTCCTCGCCGAGCGAGCCGCCGCCGAGCAGCGCCTGGACGTAGTCCCGGTTCAGCCCGAACGCCACCACGTCGTCCCCGGGCTCGACGACCACCATGTCGGCGTCCGGCCCGATCGCGGCACGCAGCTTGTCCACGACCGGCATGATCTCGGCGGGGTCTCCGGCGACCCGCAGACCGACCGGCAGCCGGCTCAGGTCCCCGGCGTCGAAGAGCGCCTCGAGGTCGGTGTCCGCGTCGAAGGAGATGCTGACCCCGTCGCCGAACAGCGTCTCGATGTCCTCGGGCAGCGTCAGACCTGTCTCCGCCTCGGCGGCCGTGAGCATGTCCTCGACCGACTCGCCGCTGCCCCAGAAGCCGGCCATCGACTCCAGCCACTGGTCCAGCCAGCCGTCCGGCAGACCGATGGACAGCGCGGCGCCGGTGCTGGCCGGCAGGTCGGCCAGGCTCGGGCCGCTGCTTCCGTCGGCCGACGAGATCCCCGCGGGCAGGCCCTGTCCGGCGAGCTCGGCGTCGACCGCGCCGTCGTCGAAGCGGACGGTGACCGCCATGCCCTTGAAGTCCTTGTACAGCGCCTTCATCTGCTCGTTCATCTCGGTGTCCATCGACTCGGCCTCCGCCATCAGCTCGGCGTTGCCGTCGTAGGACGTCCAGCCGCCGCTCCGCAGGTCGCCGAGGTAGGCCGGTGCACCGGCGGCGGCGTACATCGTGAGGATCCCGGGGTCGCCGACCTTGCCGGTCCAGTCCCGGAACGCCGCGTCGTCGGCGAGCGAACCGGCCGCGGCCTCGTCGACGAGGGCATCGGCGCGCTTCTGGCTGTCGGTGAGCAGCACGTAGTTCTCGGTGAACGCGAACCCGAAGTCGTCCTCGGCGCCTGCGCACCCGGCGAGTGCCTTGATGCCGGAGGTGGCCTTGTCCTGGTCGCGGACCTGGAGCGCCACGACCGGCGCGTCGAGGCCCGGCTTCGCGTCGGGTACGGCGGCCAGGGCGACGCGTTCACCGACCCAGGGCTTGATGTCGGACTCGTAGTCGAGGTCGGTGCAGGTGCCGTCCTCCTGGAGCTTGTCGAAGACCAGCCGGCGCAGGTCGTCGGTGGTGTCCAGACCGAGCTCCTGCTTCAGGGCAGGGAACTTCTTGAGCATCTGGAAGGCCTCGATCTTCTGCGAGGCGGACGGGTCGAGGTCCAGGCTGACGTAGCCGACGGTGCTGGCCGGAAGCACGTCGGCCGGCTGCGCGCCGCCGCCGGACAGCAGCGTGAACGCGCCCCATCCGCCGAGCCCGACGACCGCTGCGACGCCGACAGCGACCGCACCGAGCACCGGCCACCGGCCACGACCGGACGGCTCCTGGTCACGGTTCGGCTCGCCGGCACCGAGGTACTCGGGACTGCCCGACGCCGGTGGAAAGCCGTCACCGGGACCAAATGGAGTGTTCGACGACACGGGTTCCCCTCCGACGCAAGAGCTGTGGGCTCAAACGCTACGGGATTGCGGCCCTGCGGGAGCCACGATCGCGCTCGAAAGTTGCCAGAGCCGGCGGTGTCCGGGCCGGGAGGTCAGTCCGTGTTGTCACCCGGCGGGGTCCAGAGCACGACCAGGGACCCGATCAGTGCGGCGATGGGCCACACCAGGTAGCTCGCCTTCGCGGTGACCTCGAGCTCGATCGGCACGTGCGTGCCCGCCTTGGCCGCCGCGAGCGCCGCGTCGGGGTCCCCGGGCCCGAGCGCGTGCCCGGTCACCGCCATCGCGGCCGCCGCGAGGGCGGCACCGAGCAGGAGCAGCACCGTGGTGAGCAGGAAGTCGCGCGAGCGCCACCAGGTCAGCGCCACCCCGGACGCCACGCCCGCGACGCCGCCGATCACGGCGAACCAGCCGTCCCCGTTGAACCGCTTGCCGAGCTCCACCTCACCCATCGAGCCGCCGCCGGCCTTCACCTTGGTGAACGAGGCAGGGTCGACCAGCAGCCACCACAGCAGGCCGCAGACCAGCCCGAGCACCAGGTAGCAGCCGAGCACCACCGCCAGGTCGCGGCCCACGGCGCCCGCCCCGCCACGTGTCGCGGCGGCACCCGCCCCGGCGTCCGCGGTCGCGCCGGCCTCAGCGGAGCCATCGGGACCCGACGTACCCTGCGCCGGCTCACCGGACGCCGAACCATCGCCGGTGGTCTCCACGCGGTCGCTCACGCACGGCCCCGGCGGCGGTGCGAACGGCGGGCTGCGCTGCTCATGCGCCGGTGAGGCAGGCCGGCCCGAGCAGCGCCTTGAGGTCGGCGAACAGCGCAGGGCTCGGCGCGACGCGGAGCCGGTCGTCGAGCTTGAGGACGGTGGTCGAGGTCTTGGTCATCAGGCGCAACCGTACTTCGGTCACCCCAGGATGCGTCGCCAGGACGTCCTTGAGCTGCTCGACCACGGGCGGCGTGCACCGGGTCGAGGGCAGGCTGATCGTGACCGGCCCGGCCGGACCGTCGGAAAGGTCCGGGAGGGTGATCTCCTGCCCGTGCAGCTCCGGCTGGTCCTTGCTCCGCGAGAGCCTGCCCTTCACGGTGACGATCGCGTCCTCGTTGAGCAGGGTGCTGCTGAGCTGGTAGGCGCTGGGGAACAGCAGCACGTCGATGCCACCCTCGAGGTCCTCCACGGTCACCATCGCCCAGGCGTCGCCGCGCTTGGTGATCTTGCGCTGCACCGAGGTGATCAGGCCGGACACGGTCACCGTGGAACCGTCCGGGCGCTCCTCGTCGAGCAGCAGCTGCCCGATCGTGCAGTCGGTGCCGTTGGACAAGATGTGCTCCAGGCCCATCAGCGGGTGGTCGGAGACGTAGAGGCCGAGCATGTCGCGTTCGTGACCGAGCAGCGTCTGCTTGTCCCAGTCGTCGATGTCCGGGATCGCGATGGCCACGCCGAACCCGGCGCCGGAGCCGTCGTCGTCGGCTAGCCCACCGAACAGCGAGTCCTGCCCGATCGCCTCGTTGCGCTTGATGTCGACGTACTGGTCGACCGCGGACTCGTGCACCGTGACCAGCGCCCGGCGCCGGTGGCCCAGCGAGTCGAACGCCCCGGCCTTGACCAGGGACTCGATCACCCGCTTGTTGCAGACCAGCGTCGGCACCTTGTCCATGAAGTCGGTGAAGTCGGTGTAACGGCCCTTCTCCCGGCGCGCAGAGACGATCCCGTCGACCACGTGGTTGCCGACGTTGCGGATCGCGTTCAGGCCGAACCGGATGTCCTCGCCGACCGGGGTGAAGGTGGACTCCGACTCGTTGACGTCGGGCGGCAGCACCTTGATCTTCATCCGCCGGCACTCGTTGAGGTAGATCGCCATCTTGTCCTTGTCGTCCTTGACGGACGTGAGGACGGCGGCCATGTACTCGGCCGGGTAGTTGGCCTTCAGGTAGGCGGTCCAGTAGGAGACCAGGCCGTACGCCGCGGAGTGTGCCTTGTTGAACGCGTAGTCCGAGAACGGCAGCAGGATGTCCCACAGCGTCTGCACGGCGGCCGGGGAGTAGCCGCGGGAGCGCATGCCCTCGGAGAAGGCCTCGAACTGCTTGTCCAGCTCGGCCTTCTTCTTCTTGCCCATCGCCCGGCGCAGCAGGTCCGCCTGGCCCAGCGAGTAGCCGGCGAGCTTCTGCGCGATCGCCATCACCTGCTCCTGGTACACGATCAGGCCGTAGGTGTCGCCGAGGATCTCCGCGAGCGGCTCGGCCAGCTCGGGATGGATGGGTACGACGGGCTTCCGGTTGTTCTTGCGGTCGGCGTACTCGTTGTGCGAGTTCGCGCCCATCGGGCCGGGACGGTAGAGCGCGCCGACCGCGGAGATGTCCTCGAAGGTGTCCGGGCGCATGCTGCGCAGCAGCGCCCGCATCGGCCCGCCGTCGAGCTGGAACACGCCGAGGGTGTCACCGCGCGCGAGCAGCGCGTAGGTCGTCGGGTCGTCGAGGGTGAGGTCCTCGAGCACCACCTTGGTCTGCTTGTTGCTCTCGATGTTGATCAGCGCGTCGTCGAGGATCGTCAGGTTGCGCAGCCCGAGGAAGTCCATCTTGATCAGGCCGAGCTTCTCGCAGGTCGGGTAGTCGAACTGCGTGATCACCGCGCCGTCCTGCTCGCGGCGCATCAGCGGGATCACGTCGATCAGCGGCTCGGACGACATGATCACGCCGGCGGCGTGCACGCCCCACTGGCGCTTGAGGCCCTCGATCCCGATCGCGGTCTCGACGACCTTGCGCACGTCGGCGTCGGCCTCGAACAGCGAGCGGAACTCGCCGCCCTCACCGAAGCGGGGGTGCTCCTTGTCGAAGATCTGCTTGAGCGGAATGTCCTTGCCCATCACCGCGGCGGGCATCGCCTTGGTGATCCGGTCACCCATCGCGAACGGGTAGCCCAGGATCCGCGACGAGTCCTTGACCGCCTGCTTCGCCTTGATCGTGCCGTAGGTGACGATCATCGAGACCCGGTCGTCGCCGTACTTGTCGGAGACGTAGCGGATCACCTCGCCACGCCGGCGCTCGTCGAAGTCGATGTCGAAGTCGGGCATCGAGACCCGGTCCGGGTTCAGGAAACGCTCGAAGATCAGGCCGTGCTCGAGGGGGTCGAGGTCGGTGATCCGCATCGCGTACGCCGCGATCGAGCCGGCACCCGACCCGCGGCCCGGACCGACCCGGATGCCGTTGTTCTTGGCCCAGTTGATGAAGTCCGCGACCACCAGGAAGTAGCCCGGGAACCCCATCTGGGTGATCACGCCGACCTCGAAGTCGGCCTGCTTGCGGACGTCGTCCGGGATGCCGGTCGGGTAGCGGTAGTGCAGCCCGCGCTCGACCTCCTTGACGAACCAGGAGTTCTCGTCCTCACCCTCCGGGACCGGGAACCGCGGCATGTAGGTGCCGTTGCCCTCGGTGAACTCGACCTCGCACCGCTCGGCGATCAGCAGGGTGTTGTCGCAGGCCTCGCGCATCCCGTTCTTGTGCTGCCACAGGTCACGCATCTCGGCGGGCGACTTGATGTAGTAGCTGTCGCCGTTGAACTTGAACCGCTTCGGGTCGGCCATCGTGCTGCCCGAGGAGACGCAGAGCAGGTGCTCGTGGGCCTGCGCGTCACCGGGGTTGGTGTAGTGCGAGTCGTTGGTCGCGACCGGCGGGATCCCGAGGTCCTTGGAGAGCCGCAGCAGCCCGTCGCGGACCTGGGCCTCGATGGACAGGTCGTGGTCCATCAACTCGAGGAAGTAGTTCTCACGCCCGAAGATGTCCTGGAACTCGGCCGCCGACTCGCGTGCCTTGTCGTAGTTCCCGATCCGCAGCCAGGTCTGGATCTCCCCGGACGGGCAGCCGGTGGTGCCGATCAGGCCGGAGGAGTACTCGGCGAGCAGCTCCCGGTCGGCGCGCGGCTTGTAGAAGAAGCCCTCCATGCTGGCCCGCGAGGACAGCCGGAACAGGTTGTGCATGCCGGCGGTGCTCTCGGCGAGCACTGTCATGTGCGTGTAGGCGCCGCTGCCGGAGACGTCATCGTCGCCACCCTGGTTCCAGCGGACCCGCTTGCGCTCGAACCGGGACGTGTTCGGGGTGAGGTACAGCTCGGAGCCGATGATCGGCTTGACCCCCGCGGCCTTCGCCTTGGCGTAGAAGTCGTAGGCGCCGAACACGTTGCCGTGGTCGGTCATCGCGATCGCGTCCATGCCGAGCTCGGCCGTGCGCGCGAACATCTCGCCGAGCCGGGCCGCGCCGTCGAGCATGGAGTACTCCGTGTGCACGTGCAGGTGCACGAAGGAGTCAGATGACCCAGCCGACATGGACGCGACCGCCCCTTCCCGAAAAATCCGCAACACTGACAACTCTGGGCACAGCAAAGCACCCGGACCGGCGGGGTACCCGCGGCCGTACCTCTTGGGGAAGAGGTGTCAGCCTACGTGACCCGACGACCTCATCGTGGCAAGACCCACCGACATTTCCGCGGTCCGGACACGCCGGGGCCGGCGGACTCCGTACGACGGGCGGGCCGACGCCGTACGACGGGCGCGGTCAGCCTCGCGCGGCGCTGCCCCACCCGTGCCAGGTGTCCACCTCGACCCACGCGCTGATCCGCTTGCGGTCCCGGTTCCGGTAGGGCTTGCCGGTGTAGTGCTTGGCGAGCCGGTCGATGTCGGCGAGGTCCGGGTCGTCGCGCATCTCGGTCACCCGGCCCTGCAGGCTGACGTGGGTGTGCCAGCCGGCCTCGTCCAGCACGGTCAGCGAGACCCGCGGGTCCTGGCGGAGGTAGTCCAGGCGCCGGCGCCCCTCGTCCATGTTGACCAGCAGCCGGTCGCCCTCGAGCAGGTACCAGGTGGCCACCGAGACCGGCTGGCCGTCGGGACGGACCGTGCTGATCACGGCAGGGTTCGGCTTGGTGAGCAGCTCACGCACGTCGTCGGGCAGCGGTGGCTTGGCCATGGATCCTCCTCTGGATGGGGCCTGCCGGTACCCGCGGCAGGGCGGGTCACGCCGGCTCGGGCTCAGATCGCGCAGCCGTCGGGGCCACAGGCGTCGCCGGCCTCGTCCACGGCAACCATGGTCAGCGGCGGACGGCTCTCGTCCCAGGCCCGCTGCAGCATGGGCAGCAGCTGCTCGGCGGGCTGGGCACCGGACACGCCGTACTTGCGGTCCACCACGAAGAACGGGACCCCGCTGATCCCGAGCGAACCGGCCTCGGACTCGTCGGCGCGGACCGCCTCGGCGTACTCCTGCTCCTCGAGTGCCTTCTCCACCTCCGCGGCCTCGAGTCCGGTCTCGGCGGCGAGCCGGACCAGCGTCGGCCGGTCCCCCACCGGTTCTCCCTCGGTGAAGTAGGCGCGCAGCAGGCGTTCCTTGACCTGGTCCTGGACGCCGCGGGCCGCTGCCAGGTGGATCACCTGGTGCGCCTCGAAGGTGTTGGCGCGGACCGCGAGGTCGAACCGGAAGTCGAGTCCCTCGGCCGCGGCGGCGAGCGTCATCGAGTCGAGCATCTTCTGGGCGTCGTCGCGGGTGGTGGAGTACTTCTTGGCCAGCCGGTCGGCGTAGCCGGGGCCGTCCTCGCCGGCCGCCGCGGAACGTGCGCCGGGGTCCAGCTCGAAGCTCTTCCACTCAACCTCGACCTGGTCACGGTGCGGGAACCGGCTGAGCGCGGCCTCGAAGCGGCGCTTGCCGATGTAGCACCAGGGGCAGACGACGTCGGACCAGATCTCGACCTTCACGGGGGCATTCTCCTTCGATGGGTGCGTACCAGGAGAACGGGCGCAGACCGGCAGGTTATTCCGCGCACCCGTGTGCTGAGTCGGCCGCGTCGAGGCTGACCCGGATCACCGTGTGCATGATCTCCCCGATCCGGTCGCGGCCGAGGTTCGGCGCCCGCGTGGCCATCCGGGCGGCGATCTCCGCCTCGCGCTCGGGGTCCCGGCCGGCGTGGCCGGGAACCGGCTTCCGGCGCTGGATCGCGGCGGTGATCCCGGCCCGTTCGTCGAGCAGCTCCGCGAGCCGGTCGTCGATCCGGTCGATCCGGTTCCGCAGCTCGGCCACCGCGCCGGGCCACACCATCTTGATGTCGGGTGCCTTCTCCTCGTTCTCGGAGCCGTCCGTGCGCTCGACCTCGACCAGGCCGTGCCGGGCGTAGAACTGGCGGGCCCGGAGGTTGGTCTCGAAGACCCACAGCCCGAAGCCGCCGGGACGCAGGCTCTTGGCCAGGTCGAGCAGCACCGAGCCGATCCCCTGCCCGAGGAGGTCGGGGCGGACGTAGAGCGAGTCGAGCCACTCGGGGTCGAGCAGCAGGTAGCCGGCGACCTCACCGTCCTGCTCGGC
>DASSBE010000006.1:0-13439 GCA_035699065.1 Nocardioidaceae bacterium | reverse complement strand
ACCACACCCTGCACCATCCATTGATTTGTAAGAACGAGATCGCTGAAGGTCGCCCCCGTTCCGGCGGACGGCGAAACCACGGTGGGAAAGAGGCCTCAGGCCATGACGATGACTGACCCGATCGCAGACATGCTCACGCGTCTGCGCAACGCCAACCAGGCGTACCACGACGACGTGTCGATGCCCTACAGCAAGCTGAAGGCCGGCGTCGCGGAGATTCTCCAGCAGGAGGGCTACATCACCTCCTGGAAGGTCGAGGAAGCCCCCGACAACGCCGCGGGCGAGGCCACGGTGGTCGGCAAGATGCTGGTCGTGAACCTCAAGTACGGCCAGCACCGCGAGCGCTCGATCGCCGGCGTGCGCCGGATCAGCAAGCCCGGCCTGCGTGTGTACGCCAAGGCGACCGGGCTGCCCCGGGTGCTCGGCGGCCTCGGTGTCGCGATCATCTCGACCAGCCAGGGCCTGCTGACAGACCGACAGGCCAACAAGAAGGGCGTAGGTGGGGAAGTCCTCGCCTACGTCTGGTAACCGGACAACAGAGACCAGGAAGGAAGAGAAGCATGTCGCGCATTGGCAAGCTCCCCATCACGGTCCCGTCCGGAGTCGACGTGGCCCTCGAGGACAGCGTGGTGACGGTCAAGGGCCCCAAGGGCACCCTGTCGCACAGCGTTGCTGCCCCGATCACGGTGGCTCGCGGAGAGGACGGGGCCGTCGAGATCGCCCGTCCCGACGACGAGCGCACCAGCAAGTCCCTGCACGGTCTCACCCGCACGCTGATCGCCAACATGGTGACCGGTGTGACGGCGGGCTACGAGAAGAAGCTCGAGATCGTCGGCGTTGGTTACCGAGTCCTGTCCAAGGGCCCGACCCAGCTCGAGTTCCAGCTCGGCTACTCCCACCCCATCACGTTCGACGCCCCCGAGGGCATCACGTTCACGGTGGACGGTCCGACGAAGCTGGGCGTGCAGGGCATCGACAAGCAGTTGGTCGGCGAGGTTGCCGCCAACATCCGCAAGCTCCGCAAGCCCGAGCCGTACAAGGGCAAGGGCGTCCGGTACGCCGGCGAGCAGATCCGCCGCAAGGTCGGAAAGGCTGGTAAGTGACGATGGCTATCGCACTCAAGGCTGGCAAGCACACGAGCGACCGCACCGCGTCGCGTCTGCGTCGCCAGGTCCGTGGCCGCAAGAAGGTCGCTGGTACGGCGGAGCGTCCACGCCTCGTCGTGACCCGGTCGACCAAGCACATGACCGTGCAGGTCGTCGACGACGTGGCAGGAAAGACGCTCGCGTCAGCGAGCACGATGGAAGCGGACCTGCGCTCCTTCGACGGCGACAAGTCTGCGAAGGCGAAGAAGGTGGGCGAGCTCGTCGCCGAGCGCGCCAAGAACGAGGGCGTGGCGGCCGTGGTGTTCGACCGCGCAGGCAACAAGTACCACGGGCGGGTCGCCGCCCTTGCCGAGGGCGCCCGCGAGGGTGGCCTCGCGTTCTGATCGCCCACACGGGGGCTCCGTCCCCGTGGACCCCCCGAAAGACTTGAAACGGAAGAGGTAGTTCCAATGAGCGGACCCCAGCGTCGCAGTGGCGGTGGCGAGCGCCGCGGCGGCCGCGACGGAAGTCGTGGTGGCCAGGGTGCTGACAAGACCGCCTACATCGAGCGTGTCGTCGCGATCAACCGTGTCGCCAAGGTCGTGAAGGGTGGCCGTCGCTTCAGCTTCACCGCCCTCGTGGTCGTCGGTGACGGCGATGGCATGGTCGGTGTCGGTTACGGCAAGGCCAAGGAAGTTCCCGCGGCGATCGCCAAGGGCGTCGAGGAGGCCAAGAAGTCGTTCTTCAAGGTTCCCCGCTCCCAGGGCACGATCCCGCACCCGGTGCAGGGCGAGAAGGCGGCAGGCGTGGTAATGCTCCGTCCGGCCGCCCCTGGTACCGGTGTGATCGCAGGCGGCCCCGTGCGCGCCGTGCTCGAGTGCGCGGGCATCCACGACGTGCTGAGCAAGTCGCTCGGCTCCTCGAACCAGATCAACATCGTGCACGCGACGGTCGCCGCACTGCGCGGGCTCGAGGAGCCCGAGGCCGTCGCCGCCCGCCGCGGACTGCGCGTCGAGGACGTCGCCCCGGCAGCGCTGCTGAAGGCCCGCGCGGAGGTGGCCCCGTAATGGCGCGCCTCAAGGTCCAGCAGCAGCGATCGACGATCGGCTGCAAGAAGAACCAGCGGGACACCCTCCGCACGCTTGGGCTCAAGCGCATCGGCGACGTCGTCGTCAAGGAGGATCGCCCGGAGATCCGCGGAATGCTCGCGACGGTCAGGCACATGGTCGTCGTCGAGGAGGTCGACTGACATGACGCTCAAACTGCACCATCTGCGCCCTGCCCCCGGCGCCCGGACAGCCAAGACCCGCGTGGGTCGTGGCGAGGCGTCCAAGGGCAAGACCGCCGGCCGCGGCACCAAGGGAACGAAGGCTCGTTACCAGGTGCCGGCCAGTTTCGAGGGTGGCCAGATGCCGCTCCACATGCGCCTGCCGAAGCTCAAGGGCTTCCGGAACCCGTTCAAGGTGGAGTTCCAGGTGGTCAACCTCGACCGTCTCAACGAGCTCTTCCCCGACGGCGGCACGGTGGGCGTCGCGGACCTCGTCGCCAAGGGCGCTGTCCGCAGCGGCCTGCCGGTCAAGGTCCTCGGCTCCGGTGACCTCTCCGTGGCGGTGCAGGTGAGCGCCCACGCGTTCTCCGCCTCCGCCAAGGAGAAGATCGCGGCCGCCGGCGGCAGCGCCACCGAGCTCTGACCACGAGCCCACGGCTCACACAGCAGGGGTCCGGACAAGGGACGCGGTTCATCCGCCTCTCCAGTCGTTCGGGCCCCTGTTAGGCTTCCGGGGTCTTGGCCGCAACCGGTCGATGATCTCGCACGTGTAGAAAGAGGACCAGGTGCTAGGCGCTTTCGCCAACGCTTTCCGGACGCCGGACCTGCGCAAGAAGTTGCTGTTCGTCCTGCTGATCATCGTGGTCTTCCGGCTCGGCTCGCAGATCCCGACTCCGGGGGTGCACGTCGCCAACGTGCAGCAGTGCTTCAGCCAGATCGAGAGCGGCGGGCTCTACGGACTGATCAACTTGTTCTCCGGTGGTGCGCTGCTCCAGCTCACCGTCTTCGCGCTCGGCATCATGCCGTACATCACGGCGAGCATCATCCTGCAGCTCCTCGTGGTGGTGATCCCGCGCCTGGAGACCCTCAAGAAGGAGGGCCAGGCCGGTCAGACGAAGATCACCCAGTACACCCGCTACCTGACCCTCGCCCTGGCGATCCTGCAGGCGACCGGCATCACCGCCCTCGCCCGGAGCCGCCAGCTGCTGCAGGGTTGCGACCAGCCGCTGTTGCACAACGAGGACAGCCTGCTGACGTTCCTGGTCCTGGTCATCACGATGACCGCCGGCACCGCCGTCATCATGTGGCTCGGCGAGCTCGTCACCGACCGCGGCATCGGCAACGGCATGTCGATCCTGATCTTCACCCAGGTCGTCGCCACCTTCCCGGCCTCGCTGTGGGCGGTGAAGACGACCAACGGCTGGTGGATCTTCGGCACTGTGATCGTGATCGGCCTCGTCCTCGTCGCAGCGGTGATCTTCATCGAGCAGGCGCAGCGCCGGATCCCTGTGCAGTACGCGCGGCGGATGGTGGGCCGCAAGATGTTCGGTGGGTCGTCGACGTACATCCCGCTCAAGGTCAACCAGGCCGGCATCATCCCGGTGATCTTCGCCTCGAGCCTGATGTACCTTCCGGCGATGGCCGCCCAGTTCGACCGGGACGGCAGCTCGCCGATCACCAGCTTCGTGGTGACCTACCTCGCGGACGGCAGCCACCCGATCTACATGGCGGTCTACTTCGCGCTGATCATCTTCTTCACCTATTTCTACGTCGCGATCACCTTCAACCCCGAAGAGGTCGCGGACAACATGAAGAAGTACGGCGGCTTCATCCCCGGGATCCGGGCGGGCAAGCCGACCGAGGAGTACCTCAACTACGTCCTGTCCCGCATCACGTTGCCCGGCTCGCTCTACCTCGGTCTGATCTCGCTGATCCCGCTGATCGCCTTCGTGCTGATCAACGCGAACCAGAACTTCCCGTTCGGTGGCACCAGCATCCTGATCATGGTCGGTGTCGCGCTCGACACGGTGAAGCAGATCGAGAGCCAGCTGCAGCAGCGCAACTACGAAGGATTCCTTCGCTGATGAACGACTGCACGAAACCGTCTCGTTCCGCCGACACCTGCACGAGGGACTGAACGATGAGAGTCATCCTGATGGGTCCTCCGGGTGCCGGGAAGGGCACGCAGGCGAAGCGCGTGGCACAACGGCTCTCCGTCCCGGCGATCTCCACCGGTGACATCTTCCGCGCGAACGTCGCCGAGGGCACTCCGCTCGGTGTGGACGCCAAGCGCTACCTCGACGCGGGCGACTACGTCCCCGACGAGATCACCAACGGCATGGTGCGTGACCGGCTCGCCAACGAGGACGCCAAGCCGGGTTTCCTCCTCGACGGGTATCCCCGCACGCTGGCCCAGGTCGACGAGCTCGACGCGATGCTCGCAGGCCAGGGCCACGCCCTGGACGCGGTCGTCGTGCTCACCGTCGACCCCGACGAGCTGGTCTCGCGCCTGGTGCACCGCGCCGAGGTCGAAGGACGCACCGACGACACCGAAGACGTGGTCCGGCACCGCCAGGAGCTCTACCAGCAGGAGACCGCGCCGTTGCTGGAGGTGTACGCCGAACGTGGCCTCCTGGTCGAGGTCGACGGCATGGGCGAGATCGAGGAGGTCGGCGACCGCGTGCTGGCCGAGCTGGAGCAGGCCCGCGGCGAAGCCACGGTCTGAGGACGCGATGTTCAAGGAGCGCGGTATCGAGATCAAGACCCGCGCGCAGATCGACAAGATGCGCGTGGCGGGGCTCCTGGTCGGCGAGACCCTGGAGCTGCTGCGTTCGACCGTACGCGCCGGCATGACCACCCTCGAGCTCGACGAGGTCGCCGAGGACAACATCCGCTCCTCCGGCGGCGTCCCGTCCTTCAAGGGGTACCACGGCTTCACCGGCTCCATCTGCGCCTCGGTCAACGACGAGGTCGTGCACGGGATCCCGGGGGAGCGGGTGATCGAGGACGGCGACATCGTCTCGATCGACTGTGGCGCGATCGTCGACGGCTGGCACGGCGACGCCGCGATCACCGTCGCGGTCGGCACGGTCCCGGAGCCGGTCCTCGAGCTGATCAGGGTCACCGAGGAGGCCATGTGGCGAGGCTTCGCCGCGGCCTCGCTCGGCGGGCGGGTCACCGACATCTCGCACGCCGTCGAGTCCTACATCCGGAGCCAGGGCAGCTACGGCGTGGTCGAGGACTACGTCGGCCACGGCATCGGCACCGCGATGCACCAGCCGCCGAACGTGCCGAACTACGGCCGGCCCGGCAAGGGACCCAAGCTGGTGGAAGGTCTCGCGCTGGCCGTCGAGCCGATGGTCGTCCTCGGTGACCCCGCCACCCACGTGCTCGCCGATGACTGGACGGTCGAGACCGACGACGGAGCGCCGGCCGCGCACTTCGAGCACACCTTCACGCTCACTCCCGAGGGGACCTGGGTGCTGACCGCGCTCGACGGGGGCGAGGCCGCGCTGGCCCGGCTGGGCGTGCCCTTCGGGGGGCGCTGAGGCGATTAACGGTCCACGCGCGTTGTGCCGTAGACTTGAACGTCGGTCCAACGTGGGCCTGTTTCGTGGCGCCCTGCGGCTGCCCGGTCAGCATCGAAGTTCGGAGTTCTGGACGCCGGTGTGTCCGGGATGGGGGCTGTCGGACGGGCTTCGCGAGGTCCACCCGGCGCAGTGCCTCGATCGGCTGGCGGGGAGGTTCCCGGGCCACCTGCTTCCGCGGTGAGAAACGGCGTCAAGCAGTGACAAACACGGTAGACGAGCCAACAACAGATTGCGGAGGACATGCCGAAGAAAGAAGGCGTGATCGAGATCGAGGGCACGGTTGTGGAGGCTCTCCCGAACGCGATGTTCCGGGTAGAGCTGAGCAACGGGCACAAGGTCCTCGCCCACATCAGCGGCAAAATGCGTCAGCACTACATCCGCATCCTCCCCGAGGACAGGGTGGTCGTCGAGCTCTCGCCGTACGACCTGACCCGTGGGCGGATCGTCTACCGGTACAAGTAAGCCATGGGGGTCCGCCCCCGTGGACACCCGCAGCCGAGCAACCGAAAGAGCTTCGCACATGAAGGTCAACCCGAGCGTCAAGCCGATCTGTGACAAGTGCAAGGTGATCCGTCGCCACGGCCGAGTCATGGTGATCTGCGAGAACCCGCGCCACAAGCAGCGCCAGGGCTGAACAGGCCCGGCGTGCACGACAACTGAATACCGGACCCCACGTCGGGGTCCGCCAATCGTGACCGCTCATCTGGGAGCCGGTTCCGCGTCCGTCGTACGACGGACAGGGTGACCGACTTGCAGATGTCGCCCCCGGGCTTGGAGGCCGGGGCCTGATCACGGCACAGCCGAGGCGGGTTGTGCCCCCTGCAGGACGCGGCACGAACAGAAACCTCCATACGATTGAAGGGACACCGCCTTATATGGCACGCCTCGTTGGTGTGGACCTCCCGCGCGACAAGCGCATCGAGATCGCACTTACCTACATCTACGGCATCGGCCGTACCCGTTCCCAGGCACTCCTGACTACGACCGGGGTCAACCCGAACCTGCGTGTGCACGAGCTGGGTGACGAGGAGCTGGTCAAGCTCCGCGACGCGATCGAAGCCAACTTCAAGATCGAAGGTGACCTCCGGCGTGAGGTCCAGGCAGACATCCGCCGCAAGATCGAGATCGGCAGCTACCAGGGCCGCCGGCACCGCCAGGGCCTGCCCGTCCGCGGTCAGCGCACGAAGACCAACGCGCGCACCCGCAAGGGTCCCAAGCGCACCGTCGCCGGCAAGAAGAAGGCCAAGTGAGTCGAAGCTCGCTTCGACTCGTCCACTGCCACTGACACCTGCCGGAGGTCGAGCGGCCACCCCGTGGCCCGCGTCCTGCCGGAGTCCGATCTCGTATCAATCGCAATAGGAGCAACCGTATGCCTCCCACGAGCCGTCAGGCTGCTGGCGCCAAGAAGGTGCGCCGCAAGGAGAAGAAGAACATTGCTCAGGGCGAAGCCCACATCAAGAGCACGTTCAACAACACCATCGTCACGATCACCGACCCCACCGGTGCGGTGATCTCGTGGGCCTCGGCCGGCACCGTCGGCTTCAAGGGCTCGCGCAAGTCCACCCCGTTCGCCGCGCAGATGGCAGCCGAGGCTGCTGGTCGTCGGGCGATGGAGCACGGCATGAAGAAGATCGACGTGTTCGTCAAGGGCCCGGGTTCGGGTCGCGAGACGGCGATCCGGTCCCTGGGTGCGATCGGCCTCGAGGTCGGCACCATCGCGGACGTCACGCCCACGCCCCACAACGGATGCCGGCCGCCCAAGCGCCGCCGCGTCTGACACCCCGACCAGCGAACTAAGGAGATTTCCTAACCATGGCCCGTTACACCGGACCCATGACGAAGAAGTCGCGCCGTCTGGGTGTCGACCTCGTCGGTGGCGACCAGGCTTACGAGCGTCGTCCCTACCCGCCCGGCCAGCACGGCCGGGGCCGCATCAAGGAGAGCGAGTACCTGCTCCAGCTTCGCGAGAAGCAGAAGGCTCGTTACTCCTACGGCATTCTCGAGAAGCAGTTCTACCGCTACTACGTGGAGGCCAGCAGGCGTCCCGGCAAGACCGGTGACAACCTGCTGCAGCTGCTCGAGTGCCGTCTCGACAACGTGGTGTACCGCGCGGGCTTCGCCCGTACCCGGCGCCACGCCCGCCAGCTCGTCACCCACGGTCACTTCCGGGTCAACGGCAAGAAGGTCGACATCCCGTCCTTCCAGGTGACCCAGTACGACGTGATCGACGTGCGCGAGAAGTCCCTCGAGACGACCCCGTTCATCGTGGCTCGCGAGACCCACGGCGAGCGGATCGTCCCGGCGTGGATGGAGGCGCTGCCGACCCGGATGCGGATCCTGATCCACCAGCTTCCGGTTCGTCAGCAGATCGACATCCCGGTCCAGGAACAGCTCATCGTCGAGTTCTACTCGAAGAAGTAAACGGTCGGGGGGCTCCGCCCCCCCGACTGCCCCCCGGCCGTGGTCGCTTCGGTGCCTACGTCCGGGGAACAACTGAAAACTGAACACAACGCTGGGCAACGCCCAGCGCCCTCCACGACAAGCGAGGACTTCGTCCTCACTGTGTTCGAGTCCGTCAAATAGCGGGTGGGCTCGGAAAGGAAATCAAGTGCTTATCGCTCAGCGCCCGACCCTGTCGGAAGAGGCCGTCGACGAGTTCCGCTCGCGGTTCGTGATCGAGCCCCTGGAACCCGGCTTCGGCTACACGCTCGGCAACTCGCTCCGCCGCACCCTGCTGTCCTCGATCCCTGGCGCCTCGGTGACCAGCATCAAGATCGACAGCGTGCTGCACGAGTTCTCCACGATCGAAGGTGTCAAGGAAGACGTCACCGAGGTCATCTTGAACCTCAAGGACCTCGTCGTCTCCTCCGAGCACGACGAGCCGGTCACCATGTACCTGCGCAAGCAGGGTCCCGGTGACGTGACCGCTGCGGACATCGCGCCGCCGGCCGGCGTCGAGGTGCACAACCCGGACCTGAAGCTCGCCACCCTGAACGACAAGGGCAAGCTCGAGATGGAGCTCGTCGTCGAGCGCGGTCGCGGCTACGTGTCCTCGGTGCAGAACAAGGCCGGCGACGTCGAGATCGGCCGGATGCCGGTCGACTCGATCTACTCCCCGGTGCTGAAGGTGACCTACAAGGTCGAGGCCACCCGTGTCGAGCAGCGCACCGACTTCGACAAGCTCGTCATCGACGTGGAGACCAAGGCGTCGATCCGTCCCCGCGACGCGATCGCCTCGGCGGGCAAGACCCTGGTCGAGCTCTTCGGGCTGGCCCGCGAGCTGAACGTCGAGGCCGAGGGCATCGACATCGGCCCGTCGCCGGTGGACGAGCAGCTGGCCGCGGACCTCGCCCTTCCCGTCGAGGACCTGCAGCTGACCGTGCGGTCCTACAACTGCCTCAAGCGCGAGGGCATCCACACCGTGGGTGAGCTCATCTCCCGCTCGGAGCAGGACCTGCTCGACATCCGCAACTTCGGTGCGAAGTCGATCGACGAGGTGAAGGCCAAGCTCGTCGAGATGGGTCTCGCCCTCAAGGACAGCGCCCCGGGCTTCGACCCGCAGGCTGCCCTTGCGGCCTACGAGGACGACGACGACAGTTTTGTCGAAGACGAACAGTACTGAACCGCGTCGAAGACGAACAGTACTGAACCGCGTCGAGGACGAGCAGTACTAGCAGCCACCTCTATCCGGGTACCTGGTACGGCCCGGAAGAAATGAGAAGAAACAATGCCTACCCCCAAGAAGGGTGCCCGCCT
The DNA here is from genome assembly GCA_035699065.1 of Nocardioidaceae bacterium. Taxonomy (GTDB): domain Bacteria; phylum Actinomycetota; class Actinomycetes; order Propionibacteriales; family Nocardioidaceae; genus Nocardioides_C. The sequence goes on along the minus strand of DASSBE010000006.1, from coordinate 3,960 downwards.
CGGCGGTAGCCCGGCCCACCAGAAGCTGATTCTCTCGAACCTGGCCACCGCCCTGTTCGAGCACGGCCGGATCACCACGACCGAGGCGAAGGCACGCGTGCTCCGTCCGGTCGCCGAGCGGCTGATCACCAAGGCGAAGAAGGGCGACCTGCACAACCGTCGCCAGGTGTTGTCGACCATCCGGGACAAGGGCGTCGTGCACACCCTGTTCGAGGACATCGCCCCCCGGTTCGCCGAGCGTCCCGGCGGCTACACCCGGATCACCAAGCTCGGTCCGCGCAAGGGCGACAACGCCCCCATGGCGGTCATCGAGCTGGTGACCGAGGAGTACGTCGCCAAGGCCCGCACGGAGAAGCCCGCCCAGAGCGCCGCCACCACGGCGCCGGCTGAGCAGGCTGCCGTCGACGAGGCTCCCGGTGCCGAGGCGGAGACCACCGAGTCGAGCGAGGCCACCGCGGCACCGCAGGAGACCGCGGTCGCCGAGGACGGGTCCCCGGCGGACGAGGCCGGCGACGCGGTCGAGGCCGAGCAGGCAGGCGAGGCGGAGGCCGCCACGACCGAGTCGGCCCAGGCGGAGGAAGCCACGCAGGACAACAAGTGACCTAGTCGCTTTTTCGGAAGGGCCCGTCAGCGATGGCGGGCCCTTTCGCATGTCCGGACGCGGTCACTGCACGGCCTCGGTCGGTCGGCCGGGATGACGACCGGTCTGGAAGGATTGTGGCCGTGCGGCTACGACTCGACCTCGCCTACGACGGCACGGACTTCCACGGCTGGGCCACCCAGCCGGCGCTGCGCACCGTCCAGGGCACGCTGGAGACGGCGGCCGCGCGGGTGCTTCGCCTCGGATCCGTCTCGCTGACCTGCGCCGGTCGGACCGACACCGGCGTGCACGCCCGGGGCCAGGTGGCGCATCTCGACGTGCCTGCCGGAAGCGTGGTCGCGGCGGCCGGAAGGAGTACGGCGGAGCCGGTCGACGCGCTCAGCCGGCGGCTGAACGGGATCCTCCCCGACGACATCCGGATCCTCCGCAGCAGACAGGCGCCGGAGGAGTTCGATGCCCGGTTCTCGGCCACATCCCGGCGCTACGCCTACCGGATCGCCGACGCGCCGGAGCTGGTGGACCCGCTGGCGCGCAGATCTGTGCTGGCCTGGCCCCGCAGCCTCGACCTCGACGCGATGAACGAGGCGGCACGGCTGTTGTGCGGGGAGCACGACTTCGCGGCGTTCTGCAAGAAGCGCGAGGGCGCCACCACCATCCGCACCCTGCACGAGCTGTCCTGGTCCCGTGACGAGCGGGGTCGGGCAGTCGCCGCGGTCCGGGCCGACGCTTTCTGCCACCACATGGTGCGGTCCCTGGTCGGTTGCCTGATCGCTGTCGGGGAGGCGCGTCGGCCGGCGTCGTGGGCCGGTGAGGTGCTGCGCCGGCAGGTGCGCGACGCCGGCGTGACCGTCGTACACGCCCACGGCCTGACCCTGGAGGAGGTCACCTACCCGGACGACACCGAGCTGGGCGCACGGGCCCGGGCGGCGCGGAGCGTGCGTACCCTCCGGGCGCCGGAGGTCCCCGCCGATGGGTGACCACTACTTCTCCGCGGACCCCGCGGTCGCGTTCCGACGCATGCCGGTGCGCGCGGAGGTCTGGGGCCGGGAGCTGTCCCTGAGCTCGGGCTCGGGCGTCTTCGCGCAGGGCCGGCTCGACGTCGGGACCGCGATCCTGTTCCGCGAGACCGAGCCGCCCGGTGCCGGAACCTTCCTGGACCTGGGCTGCGGCTACGGCATGATCGGCCTGGCCCTGGCCATCGCGGTTCCCGGCGCCCGCGTCTGGGGTGTGGACGTGAACGAGCGGGCCGTCCTCCTTGCCAACGAGAACGCCACGGCGCTCGGTGTCGCCGACCGGTTCACCGCGGTCACCCCGGACCAGCTGCCGGCGGGCGTGTGGTTCGACGAGATCTGGTCGAACCCGCCGATCCGGATCGGGAAGCCCGCGCTGCACGAGCTGCTGCTGCGCTGGCTGCCGCGGCTGGTCGACCACGGACGCGCGGTGATGGTGGTCGGCAAGAACCTCGGTGCCGACTCGTTGCAGCGCTGGCTGGGAGAGCAGGGCTACCCGACGCAGCGGCTGGCCAGCGCCAAGGGCTTCCGGGTCCTGGAGACCCGACGGGGCCCGGTCGAGCCGGATGTAGGTAGTTCGTGACGAACGACAGCTTTCCCACGCCGGAAACCTGTCGATCGTCACGAACTACCGCGGGCCATTCCGGTCCGGGTCGCCGGCAACTCGCCCGCACCAGAGCCATCCGTCACCGGCCGAGAATGTGTCAACAAGGGTTGACAGCGCCGCTCCGTCAACGTAGGTTGACACACATGACGCAGGCAGGCGACCTGACCGAGGCCGCGGCGAACCCCGACCCGCGCGTCGGGCTCCGCGCGGTGCGCGCGCTACGACGGCTCCTCGAGCAGCTGGAGACCTCGCAGGTGGCCAGCGCGAGAGCGCAGGACTGGTCCTGGCAGGAGATCGCCGACGTGCTCGGCGTGAGCCGGCAGGCGGTGCACAAGAAGCACGCGTCGGCTCGACGCAGCAGATGAGGGAAGGGGAAGTCGGATGTTCGAACGGTTCACCAAGCCGGCCCGGACCGTGGTCAGCAACGCGCACGGCAAGGCACTTGCCACAACATCCTCGGAGATCCGGCCCGAGCACCTGCTGATGGCGCTGCTCGACGAGCCGGGCAGTCTCGCGGTCCGGGTGCTCGAGGACCACGGCGTTCCCCGGGCGAACGCGAGCCGGACCCTGGACAAGCACCGGATGCGGCACATCGACGGGCTCGACGAGGACGACGCCGAGGCACTCCAGGCGATCGGCATCGACCTCGACGAGGTGGTACGCCGCATCGACCGGAACCTCGGCGGGCTCGCCGGACCCGCACCGCGACGTGGCCGGCCGGGATTCTCCCGCTCCGCGAAGAAGGCGCTCGGCCTCGCGCTGCGGGAGGCGATCGCCCTCGGCCACAACTACATCGGCACCGAGCACCTCCTGCTCGGGATGCTCCGCAGCGGCGACCGGGTCGTGGCGGACACCTTCGCAGAGCTCGGGCTGACCCACCGCGAGCTGCGCGCGGCCGTCGCGGATGCCGTGCGCAAGGCCGGCTGACCGGTGCATCCCGCACGCCGGAGCGCATCGGCCCCCGGCTGGCCACCGCCCGCGGTCCAGCAGGTCGCGGACACGTTCCTGTCCCTCGTCGACGACGTGGCGCCCGGGCTGGTCGAGGGCCTCTACCTGCACGGATCCGTCGGCTTCGGCGAGTGGTACGACGCACGCAGCGACATCGACTACGTCGCGGTGCTCGGCCAACGCCCCGACGCCGCGACGGTCGAGGTGCTGCGCCACGTGCACGGACGGGTCTGCGAGACGTTTCCCCGACCGCCGTTCGACGGGTTCCATCTCACCTGGGACGACCTCGCCCGTCCGCCGTACGACTGTCCCGACCTGCCGTGCACCCAGGCCGGCTACTTCCACGACGAGGAACGCCTCGACGTGCATCCCGTGACGTGGCACGAGCTCGCCCACCACGGCATCGCGCTGCGCGGGCCGGCGCCGGAGTCCGTCGCCATCTGGACCGACCAGCAGGTGCTGCGTGGTTACACCCACGACAACCTGCGCGACTACTGGCAGCCTGCGGTCGAGGCGCTGCGCAAGTTCCCCGAGGAGGCCGCCAAGCCCGAACAGGTGACGTGGTTCGTGCTCGGAACCGCCCGGCTGCACCACCTGCTGGCCACGGACCGGCTCACCTCGAAGACCGGCGCGGGCCGCTACGCGCTCGAGGCGTTCGACCCGCGGTGGCGGCCGATCATCGCCGAGGCGATCGTGTTCCGGGAGCTCGACGAGTCCACCGGGGCGTTCGACGGGCGACCCGCACGCCGGGCGCAGGACACCCTCGACTTCGTGGACATGGTTGTGAGGACCGG
>DASSBE010000005.1:0-12664 GCA_035699065.1 Nocardioidaceae bacterium | reverse complement strand
TTGGTAGCGCACTTGACTGGGGGTCAAGGGGTCGCAGGTTCAAATCCTGTCAGCCCGACCGAACGAATTGGCTCTGACCAGCGGAAACGCTGAGCCAGGGCCGGTTCTGCTTTTGAGTTGGTTCGGTGCGGCTCTCAGGTTCATTTCGACGCTGGTGCTCGTAGAAGCGCCCGCTGAACAGCGAATACGCGCGGCCGGGCAACGATCCGAACCTAGGCTCGGGAAGATGGACTCACCACTTGTTCACCAAGTGTTCCGAGTCAGTCCGTCCATGAATATGAAGATCGTTGCCCGTCAAGCGGGCCGCCGAGCCACCGTTCTCTCGGCCGTGCTGTTGGTCATGTCCGCGGAGACCGCGCGTGGATGACTGTCGACGGCCATGAGATTTTGCCCTGAGACGGCCACGAAGCTGCCCCGTGGCGGTCATGAGAACTGCGCGCTGGGCCCGACACAGCCTCGCCTGCTTCGCCGGCCCCACGGTTGAGACCCTCTTGCACCGCCGAAACCGCGGCGCGAGAACCCTCAACCGGGTGTCTGCCAAATCGAGGGCAGCCGCCTTGGCCGAGAAACGTGCAGCGGCCGCGACTCGGAGTCACGACCGCTACACGAGTTGCTTTCGACTACCTGCCCGAGGATGTATACGGGTAAATCTCCGATGGGCCGTTTCCGAGGTCCTGCGTCCGAAGATGGACGACGTCCCGTCGTACACGCCGCCCTATGACAGGAACAGTCTGGTCGCCGGAGACCTGCCAGTCGTCGATGCGAACTTTCGTCGATAGACCTGAGGCTCCCGACCCACTCACGTCGAACTCGGAGACCAGTCCCACCAAGGCGGTCCCTGCCTGGGACGCCTCGAACAATCCTCCAGCACACCGACCGATCACTCGGACGGCCCCACCAAGTCATCGGCGAGCAACTCGGCAACCGCTTCCTCCTCGACGCCCATTCCCGTCTCGGCCATCGCTGGAGTAAGCCCGGCATCCCACGGGGCATCGACAGGCCTGCCGCTCAGCCGCACCGCTGAATCGCCCTCGTCCGCTGCGGACCGGTAGTCCGCGGCGGAGAAGCGCCAAGGGGTCCAGCCGACGCGGGACTGCACCACACGTGCGATGTGCAATCCGGCCCAGTCGAAGTCACCGTGATAGCGACACTCCGCGCCGCCCGCGGTGAGGAGTTCGAGGAGTTCCATCACCGCGGTGCTCGGCTGGCCGGATGTGCACACCAGCACCGGGCCAGCGCCGAAGGAACCGTCAGCAGGCTGCGCCGCCCACCTCGTGCCAACCACCTCGACCACGGTCGGGTTCTCGCAGACATGCACTACCCCAGTGGCGGGCAGAGCCGGGATGCCACCCGAGCGGACCTGGTCGAGGGTCAAGATCACGGGGGCGCGGGCAGTTCGCATCGCCTCCAGGGTGGAAGCTGTGGCGACGCCCAACGCATCAAGCCCGCCGGTCAACGATCCCTTGGCAGCGCCGTTGCCGCCGACCACCCCCAACGTGAGCACCGTCGAGGACACGTTGGACATCACCACACCAGCGCTTGCCCAGGCTCCTCGCGCGGACAACTCCCGCGAAGTCGTCGACCCGAAGGCGGCGGCCACTGTCGCTCGGGCGAGACGTCCGAGCGGGCGACTCTCGTCGAGCGCGTGCGCGCCGCCCAACGTCTGACGGGCGAACACCGCGAGCGGGACACCCTTGGCAGGAAGGGCAACCATCACGCGGGCGAGCTCGTCGACCAGTCGGGCAGCCACGTCGGGGCCGGGGGACCCGCCGAGGCGGATCGCCTCCGAGTGAGCTGCTCGCTTGAGCTTGCCGCTCCGACACCATTGGTCCCACCATTGCTCCAGGCCGGGGATCGGTGCTGCAACGTCCCGGAGACCCGAGGCTGCTTGTGCCCAATCAGCCGCTTCCTGTGCACGCTCCGCCAGCTGATCGATCACCGGCCCAGTCAGCGTCACGACCGCATCCGCGAGGCCGGCCGGCCACGGTCCGCGACGCAGCACCTCCTCCACATCAGCCAGGTCCAGCCGCAGCGACTCGCCTGAGCGCCGAGGCAGGCCGACCAGCTTCGTCGCGGCTGCTCGCTGCTCGACAGTGGGCGAGTCAAGGCGTACGACGCCGGCGAGCGACGCGCCGTCGGCAGCCAGGATGCGGTCGCGCACCCTGCCCACGAGCCATGATATCGCCGGCCCGCCGAGCAGGCGCTCCAACGCTGCCCGGTCTCCGGGCCTGTCACTGATGGGGCTCATTGGGGACTCACTCGGGCTCATTCGAACAGGGACGCCTCTGCCTGGTCGGGCGCCGGGGGAGCAGGACGCACAGTGGCGCGGGCAGCCTCGGCCACCTCCTCGCCACGTTCGCGGCGCTGTCCGTCCCAACGCCAGCGGGTCACCCCGACCGCGTCGACTCCCTCGATTCGGGACAACTGTGCGATGGAGAGCCCGGGCACCTGTGGATAGCAGCCCCACTCACGCTCGCTGGTCATCACCACGTCCAGATCGAAGGTGGCCAGCAACCCCAATGACTTCGCCCGCGAGTCGTCGTCGACCCCGGCGAAGGCCTCATCAAGCAGGATCAGTCGCGGTGCGTGGGAGCCGGCCGAGTTGTAGTGCGCCGAGGCCGCAGCAAACAGCGGCACGGAGACCGCCAGCACCTTCTCTCCGCCGGAGGCGGGCCCGGAGGCGGAACGCCACTGGCCGTTCTGCAGTCGCTCGACCACGAACGAGTGCCACTGCCGGTAGTCCAGCGCCTGCTCGAGGTGCTCCTGCCAGGAGCCGGTCGGATCGGCTTGCCGGACATCGCTGATCCTGGCTTGGAGGAAGCCCCCGATGACCCTCCGGTCCGCGGCGTTCCAGGTGGCATCGGAGCGGAGCATCAACCGACGAGTCGCCGACAACTCGGCCGGCCCATCGGCCCGCTCGCGCCACCGGACCCGCAACTGCATGCCGGTGGACGTGCGGCGAGCGGCCAGTTCCCGGTTCATCCGGTCGATCTGGTCCTCCGCCGCCCTCAGCAGCTCGTGCAGGTGACCCGCCACCTCGTTGACCAGGTGGTTCTCGAGGATCTCGCGCTCGCGCTCGCTGAGCAGTCGCTCCCGGTCTGCCACGTCCTCGCCCAGGCGAAGCGCCAGCCGGTCGATGTCCAGCTCTTCGCTCAGGTAGTGCACCCGCGCCAGCAGGACGTCCCCGCGCTGCTCGATCGAGGCCGTGTGTCCGTGCCGGCTCATCTGCGTGGCCAGCTCGGTGGACGCAGTCGAGACCCGTTGCTGGGAACTGGTCCACGCATCGTCGGACTCATCGGTGTCCTGGAGGCGCTGCTCGACGCTGCGGGCCAAGGTCAGGGCCGCGGTGACGTGCCATTCCTCGGCGGCCTCGTGGCCGGCCACATCCTCCTCGGGGACGGCCACCCTCAACAGCCCGGTCGCGGAGAAGTCCCGCAGGGCAGCGACCTGGATCTCGCGCGCGGCGACCATTTCTTCGCGGCGCTCGCCCAGGTCGATCACCTTCTGCTCCAGGCGGCCCTGTTCGCCCACCGCGAGGCGCTGGCGCTGGTTGATCTCCTGTAGTGATCCGTTCACCGTGCGCAGGTCATCGGCAACCTGCCCGAGCTGTGCCTGCAGCTCGGCCACCGAGGCACCGACGGTCACGTGCAGGGCCGTGAACCGGGCGCGCAGTCCCGTCGCCCTCTCCCGCAACGCATCGCCAGTCGCAAGCCGGGCCTCGTGCTGAGCGGTGGCCTCGCGCACTCGGCTCTCGGCCTGCTCAAGGGCTTCCTGTCTCTCCGCCAAGACACTGGACGCGTTGCGCAGCTCGACCATCGCCCGGTCATAGTCGGCAAGGGCGTTCGAGGCCTTGTCGAGTTCGTCTGGCCGTGTGTCCAGCCGCAACTGCTGTGCCTGCTCAGTCAGCTCGTCCTCGGCCGCAAGCGACGACGCATCGGCCTCGTGCTTACGCAGGCGAGCCTCCTCGGCCTCCTCGCGGGCGCGCGAGGCTTCCTGGTGCGCGCTGGCCGCCCTCGCGTGGGTCGCAGCCAGGTGTTGTTCGGTGGCGGACGGATAGCGGCCGAACTCCTCCAGCAGATTCGCGGTCCCGGCGGCGAGGGCACTCAGGCGGGCCTCGCCCTCGCCTTTGCGTCCGTCCAGGCGTTCCTCGACCTCGCGCAACTCCGCAAGCCGACGCTGCCGACTGGCCTCTCGCGCACCGGCCCCGATGTGCTCCGGCTCGGCCTTGGACCATGCGCCGCGTGCAGGACCCGCACCCCAGCGACCCGCGGCGTCGACCCACAGCGGTGCGCCGGACTGCTCGCCCAGCCCCAGTCGCGCCAGCACTCCAGCGACCGCCTCGACCGAAGCCTCGGTGTCCGGACCGATCGCCGGAACCAGCACTTCGGCCAGGGACCTGTTCGCCTCGGCGCCGGACGGGCCGAGCACTACCTCACCCTCGGCGGCAACCGTGCCGTCCGGGAACACCCATGCATCCAGGAGCCCTGCAGAGTGCAGGGCCGCCTCGATGCCGGCCCGGTCCGCAGCGGGCACCTGCTCTGCGAAGTCGGTGAGCCGCCACAGCGGAGCGCCGGACAAGGCGTCGCGCGACTGCCGGCTCCGCGCAGGGGCAGGTGCCGGCGCCGGGTCATGTCCTGCCTCGATCGCATCGATCTCGGAGCGGACGTCGTGCCACTCGCCGGCGATGCGCTGGAGCTCCTGCTCCACGTCGGCCCGCTGCCGACCGAGTCTCTCACGGGCATGCATCGTTGCCGCCTCCACGGCGGCCTTCGCCGGAGAGGCGGCCTCCTGGTTCCGCGCCCAGCCCTCGGCCCGCGCGATCAACTCATCGACGTCGGTGTCGATCACCATCGCGCCGAGTCCGGCAAGGTAGGCACGGACGCCGTCGCTGTGGGCCTTGATCGCAGACTCCACCGCATGCTCGGCGCCCTGTGCCTCCTCCTCCCGGGCAGACACCGATCCCTCGGCCCGGTCGAGTTCGGCAGCCCTGTGCCCGGCCGTATCACGGAGGCTCGCGGCGGTGGTGACCAGGCGCTGGACGTGCTTGATCTGCTCTCGGCGCCTGGCGATGGCACGGCGTACGGCGGGCTCGCCACTGACCAGGTCGGGATGTGCGTCGGCGAGCCCGGCGACCCCCGCGAGGCGCTCCGCGTCACTGCTGCGCTGCTGGCGATCCGCGGCGGCCGTGTCGCGACCCTGCCGCGCGCCGACCTCGATCGCCTGCTCGCGAGCGGCACGGGTCGCGGCCCGCTCTGCCTCGGCGGTGGCCTCGGCGGTGCGCTGTTCCATGTCCTTGGCCGCCTCCTCGGCCCGGTCGAGCCGATCGGCGTCCCTCATCTCCGGGCTCTCGCGCAGCGCCTGCTGCCGACCCTCGAGAGCGCTTCGTCGTTCCGCGGCGGCCTTCGCCTCGATGTCGAGCCGTTCGAGCAACTCGACTGCTTTACCCAACGCGGTCTCCGCTTCGCGCAGGTGCCGGCCGGCCTCCTCATAACTGGAGTTCGCCTTGCGGACGGCAGTGGTGTGCCGGCGGGCGGCGACCTTGGCATAGTCGCGGTAGTGCTTGAGGAAGGCCTCGGTCGCGCCTAGGGTCTCCTTGGCGGCGGCGATCCCCGATCGCTCGTCCTCCAACGAGCGGAACGACTCCGCCACGTCGGCGATCACCGCCTGGTCCAGGGGTGCGAGTGCCTCGGTCAGCGCGGCGGACAGCGCCTTCTCATCGGGCCTCTTGGAGAGCTGCGGCTGGCGCAACTGGATCAGCAGGTCGATGAGTGCGGCGTACCGCTCCTCGCCAAGCCGGAACAACGCTTCGTCGACGGTGCGTCGGTAGGCCTCCTTCGATGTGAACACCCTTTCGCTGCCGAGCTCGTCTCGCAGCCGCTCCTGGGTGAGGGGCACTCGCTTGGCATCGACCAGGTGCAGGTCGCCGATCCGGCGAGGCGTGACGAAATACCAGTGCTTGACCATGCCCCGCCCTGCGGCGGCCTTGAGGCCCATCCCCAGCGTGGTGAAGTGTTCGGTGCCGTCGGCATCCTGGCGACCGAACTCGACCCAGGCATAGCCCGTGCGCTCGCTGCCGGGATGGGCGCCACCCAGGAGGAGGTTCCACTCCATCCGCTTCTTCGGGTCAGCGTCGGGCTCGACCCGCCGTGAGTGCAGGGATCCGTCGAGCAGGAAGGGAAGGGTGAGTGCCAAGACCTTGGACTTGCCGGTGCCGTTGTTGCCACGGAGCAGGAGCCGGCCGTCGTGGAACCAGAACTGCTCATCGTCGTAGTAGAACAGGTCCACCAGCCCCAGGCGCAGGGGTTGCCAGCGTGCCAGGCCCGGTCGGGGCAAGACATGCTCTGGCGCGTCGTGCGGTGCCAGCAACGCGTGGTCTGACGTGAGGCTCTCAGGTGAAGTCATCGACGTCTTCCTTCACGAATGGTGGGTGCAGCGACCGCGAACCGTCGCAGTGCCGGCAGGGGTTCGACGAGGGCGTCGGCGCCGCTGCCGCTCACCCGCACGAACCCCAGCCCGACCAGGCGGTCGAGCGCTGTGGCAACGAGTTCGGTCTCGGCGCCGGGGTCCTGGGTGGTGCGTCGCCAGTACGCCGTGTGCTCGCGCGCCAGGCGTCGTATGAGCTTGTGCAGCGAGGCCACGTCCACCGCATCTCGTACGGACAGGTGCTCGGCGAGGAGCAGGGTCACGTGGCCATCGGTGCCTTGCTCGGGCATCCGCAGATCCGTGAGCTGATCGTCCGGATCTACCAGTGCGATGCCCTCGGCGCGTAGCTCGGGCACGAGGCTGGTGGCGTCCGCCAGGCGCCTGGTCAGCGAAACTCGTTGCCCGCTCACGAGATAGTTGAGCTCGGCCTCGGGAAGCTCGTCGTAGTAGACCACCGGGTCACAGAGCAGTCGCCGTGAGATCGATTGGCGCAACCGGAGGTTGTGCTCGTCGTCGGTGTAGGCAGGAGGCGGTTCGTGCAGGGCAGACTCGATCTCTTCGATGGTGGGCCGTCGGCTGAGCCGGCCCGCGACCATGGCCGGCGCGTGATCCGCGGCCAGCATGGTGGCCAGCACGCGGCGGTCGACGTCGTACAGCGCATCGCCGTTGGCGGCGACGTAGGACTCCTCGTCGCCGGCGACGCGGTGCAGGACACCGAAACCGACCAGCAGCCGGATCGCGGCGACCAGGTCGGCCTTCTCCTCGCGTCCGGAGAGGGTGAAGTCGACCTGCTCCAGCCCCGGTTGCCGCGCCGCAAGGACGATCTCCTCGGCCAGTCGCCCGAGCGAGACCTGCTGGTCGGAGCGCTCGAGGACGGCCAGCGCCAGGCAGAGCAGGACATAACGGCGACGAGTGAACGCAGGATCATTCTTGCGCGCGCGAGCGGGATGGCGCTCGGCGACCGCAGTCGAGGTCGGTCCGTGCGGGACCATCGTGACCCGGAGCCGCACAGTCTGGGAGTCGACAATCAGATGCCACCCGGTCTCGCGGGCGAACCAGTCGCGCAGCACGTCGGCATGCCTGCGGGCGAGCCGGAAGAGCTCGGGATCGGTCCGGGCGTGCAGGACCGGGCGCTGAAGCAACGCTCGCAGCACCCGCGTCCGGCCCTCGATGTCCTGGGAGGCAATGGCCCCGGCGATGCCCGGGGCGAGGTCGATGCGGGTCACGTGGGGACCCCCGCTCGGTCCTGGAAGGTCGGCTCCTGATCGAGCGGCACTTGGATGGCCGAGGCGATGTCGACCAGGTGATCGGGGCCGTGGAGTGTGCCGTCGGTGGTTCGGATGACAGCGATTCCTGACCCCGGTTGCCGGGTCAGGGTGACGCTCAACTCTCCGTCGGAGGTGTGCACCTGTGAAGTGGAGGCGGCCGGGCCCATCGCTCCCAACGCGTCGCCGAGCAGGCCCAGGAACAACCGGAACGTTTCGGGCTCGAGCACCCCGAATGAGGAGAGTGGCTGGGGCCCGTGCGTCAGAATCCGCTGGCGTGCGGCCGCAGTCTGCTGGGCCTCGTGACGGGCCCGCTCGGCCAGGACTGCCTTGGCTGCGGAGCGGTCGGCGACTTGTGCCGCGCGCCCTCGTCGTTCGTAGGACCCACTCTTGCGAAGTTGTGGGCTGATCCGCACCGGAGGTGCGGCGGCCCACGCAGTCGTGTTGCCGAGCTCCGCTGCGGCCCACTCGTCCTCGGTCTCGGCATTCACACTCAGGTGACGCGCCGAGGTGAGCCCGAAAGCCGAACGCCATAGCCGGTGTCGCGCTCCGTCGGTCGGCAGGTCGGCGAACCACCTGGCCAAGGTGAGAAAGTCGTGGGTGCGGTCGGTCCGGCCTCCCGTTTTCTCGTGCAAGGCGCGCACGACGGCGAGCAACGCCGGGATTGCCGAACGTGCCCGGCTCCGCAGCAACTTGGCTTCGCTCTCACGGTTGGGCGTGCTGACGAACCAGTCCTGCAGTCCTGACCACTGCCCCAGCCACAGTTCACGGGCTTCCTTGAGGACGCGGTCTGAGTCGCCCGGGGCTGCGTCACGCGACTCACGGCTGGCGGCAGTGCTGGCGAGCAGCCACACGTTCTCGGAGCTGAGGCGGTCCAGGACCTCCGCAATGGCGGCGCCACGGGTGAGCAAGTCGCTGATGAACCGCTCGAGGTACTCGATGAGCTGTTCCTTGTAGGCCAGGAACGCATCCACGTCGGCGTCGTGCAGGTCGATGGTCCGCTGGATCGAGCCCATGAACGCGACAGCGTTCTCGGCGAGCTCCACGAATCGCTCTCGCAGGCTGCGCAGTGCTTGGTGGACCTGGGCCTCGTCGAGGGTGCCGTCGACGGCATGGCGGGCCACCGCATCACTGAGTCCGGACAGCAGCACCACGATGTCCTCGAGTGCCACCGACTGGAGGGCGCCGCGGCTGCCCAGCGCGACGTCGTACTGGGCCAAGGCCCGCTCGGCTGCTTCGCCCTCGCGGGAGATCTGGTAGAGCATCCGCCGGCGGTAGAAGTCCTCCAAGGCCGTCACCCGGCTCGAGTCCGGGAATGCGAGCACGTTGCCCCACGCCTGATCGGCCAGGCGGTCCAGGGCATCGGCGACCGCCTCGATGGTGACCGACCCGCCGCCGTCCCCACCGATGGCGAGCATGATCTGGTCGGGACGAACGTGGACCGCGAAGCGTTCCTTCTCCGCCATCATCGCGCGCATCACGCGCCGATAGAGCGGAGCATTCGGCGCACTGAGGTAGACGAACGGGCCATAGGCCCCGCGGGGGCCACTTCCCGCGGCTGATGAGTGTGATTCGGTCACGGCGTCAGATCCTCCCACCCAGCACCGACAACGAGGTCTGGATGTCAGCCTTGCACGATGGGACGACTGCTTCCTCGGGTGTCCGGGTTCTCAGGGGCCAAGGAGTGCCAGAGGCACCACGACCACCCCGTCCTGACGACGATAGGCATAGGGGCCGGTGTTGACGACAACCCGGGCCGTGACCCTGTCGCCGAGCTGGTCACGCAGCCAGTTGAGGTGGCGCACATCCTTGTCCTCGACAGTGCCGCTGAGCTTGACCTCGATGGCGACCAAGCTTCGGTCCGCGCCCTCGACGATCAGATCGATCTCGCGCGCGTTGTCCTTGGTGCGCAGGTGGCCAACATTTGCCTGCGCGGCGCCGGCGTACACCTTGATCGATTGGGTCACCAGGGACTCGAAGAGCGCGCCGAGCCAGGTGTTGGTGTCCCCACGCGGGACAACCCGTTCTCCTTCGCCCCGAAGGAGGCCCTGTGACGTGACTCCGACAAGTCGGGCCGCGAGTGCAGGATCCACCAGATGGTGCTTGGGTGACTGGGTCAGACGTCTCAGGGGAGAGAAGGACGGTGTCCATGCCGGGAGCGGATCGAGGACGAATATGCGGGCGAGGTGGTCGCGATAGCCAGCCACGGTCTGTCGGGCAGGCTTCTCGACCTCACCAGGGGTCGCAGCATCCAGGATCGCGGTGTACGACGCATCGGTCGCGGTTGCCGCTCCGTAGGCGGTGAGCCACTGCCGGAGCATGGTCGGTCGACGGACGGCCACGCCGTTGTCCGGAAGTTCCCGTTCGACGATCCTGGTGACGTAGCTGTCGAGTTGTGCTTGGCGTGGCCGTTCGGGGAGATCCCGGATTCCCGGGAATCCGGACCTGAGGACCTCCTCGACGTACCCACGCATGAGCATCGGAGAGGTGCCGTCGACCCGCGGCGCTCGGTCCGACAACAGAGCTGCCAAGGACACTGTCGGCTCGGAGACTCCACGCTCGGCAATGGACAGCGGACGCATGTGGAAACTGACGATCCGCCCGGCCCCCGAGTGGATGCGTATCCCCGGATCCACACCGGCGGAACCAGCCAAGAGGAAGCGCCCGCCGGAGCTGTCGTCATCCACTGCCCGACGGACTCGGTCCCAGGTGGACGGTTCGAGTTGCCACTCATCGATCAGGAGGGGAGTCGGCAGATTGGCCACCAAGTCGTAGTTGGCTGCCGCACTGGAACGCTGGTTGGGATCAGCGAGATCAAGGATCGTCACAACTCGCTGACTGGCGGTCGCGGTCTTCCCGACACCCTTGGCTCCCTCGAGCGCGATCGCCGAGAGGTGGGGGAACAGTTCATCGAGGGTGTCGTCGAGGACTCGGCGTCGGTAGGTCGCCATGGTGCTGAATCTAACAGAGCGTCGCCGCTCTATCTAACAAATTGTCAGATTCCTATCCAACAAATCGTCGCTCAGCGTTCATCGATCAGATGAACCCCCTCCTTGGTGAGCTCGACAGACGCCGGGGATTGCGCAGGGTCTCCGAAGCCTTGGCCAGGGCGGACCTCGAGCAGGGACGCAGGCGGCGCGGCGGGGCGACGGGGCGACGGCCGCGGGAAGCGCGTGTGTGCCGCACTTATTCACCATTTATTGCGGCTAACGCTCGCAATGGAGGGCAGGCGCCACCCAACTCGGAGGGCATCTCCGCGGGCATCCTCCCAGGTCAGAGCACGATTCTGCATGAGCAAGCGAATTCGGCGGGGAGTCGCCGCAAACAAGGGGTCGCAGGTTCAAATCCTGTCAGCACGACCAAAAAACCGGCTCTGACCAGCGAAAACGCTGAGTCAGGGCCGGTTTGGTTTTGACGTAGAACACCAGATTGGACGTCTACTGGTCGTAAACGATTTGGCGGCTACGTGTTCGGCGCCAGTTCGTCCCTCTGAGCGAGCCTCTCTGCCGAGGGGAGTGGCGGTATGGCCCTGACTCGCTCTCTGCGGGCTCAAGGTGCTCGACGATCCACGCGTCGAGGTCCGCGCGCCGGTAGCGCAGGCAACCGCCCATCTTCACGGCGCGTGGTCCGAATCCCACCCGGCGGGTCCGCCAGGTGTAGAGCGTCGCCTTCGGGATCGCGAGGTAGGCCGCACCTCGTCGAAGGTGAGGATCATGCTCTCGTGGCTTGTGCCGGCGGTGGTACTCAGAGTGCTACTCCTTCGTGATTACGAGGACAGGTTTGCCCTCGTAACGGAAGGTGTGCCCTCGTGCGATGGCGGCTACCGCTTGAGCCTGCCTCCGTCGGAGTGGTACTGCGGTAGCATTGTGGTATGAAACTCAGCGTCAGTTTGCCCGATGAGGATGTGGCCATCCTCGACGAGTTCGCCCGCACCTCGGGCCTTCCCTCGAGGTCGGCCGCGTTGCACCATGCTGTGCGCATGCTGCTTCTGCCCGACCTGGAGCAGGACTACGAAGCGGCTTGGCAGGAGTGGGAAGCATCAGGCGACCAGGCGGCGTGGAGCGTGTCCGCGGCCGACGGGATCGCCGATGCTGCGCGGTGAGATCCGGCTCGTCGACCTGGAGCCTGTGCGCGGAAGCGAGACCAACAAACGACGTCCGGCAGTGATCGTCAGCAACGACCGAGCAAACTCGATCGCGGCGCGGCTCGGCCGCGGAGTGGTCACCGTCGTACCGGTAACCAGCAACACCGACCGGATCTTCCCGTTCCAGGCACTGCTGCCGGCAGCCGCGACCGGCCTGCGACGGGACTCCAAGGCCCAGGCCGAACAGGTTCGCTCGATCGCAGTCGAGCGGCTCGGCGCGGTCCTCGGGCGGGCCCCCGCGGACGTCATGGTGCAACTCGACGACGCACTGCGTCTCCACCTGCGGCTGTAGCGACACCGCCATTCCACAGCGGGATCCCTTGCGGGACGTCGTCGGCCCCCGACTTGCGGAGGCCCACGATCTGCGGACAACGCGCAGCAGGTTTCTCGTCCGGGACTTGGGGAAGCGTCGGCCTGAACAGATCGTCGGGAACTCGGTAACCTGCAACGCATGCCCATCAAGTTCGAGAACGTCGGAATCGCCGTCCGCGACCTCGAAGCGACGATCGCCTTCTTCACCGACCTCGGCCTTACCGTCCTCGGCCGTGACACGGTCAGCGGAGAGTGGGCCGACACCGCCGTCGGCCTCGACGGCAACCACGCCAACATCGCCATGCTCCAGACACCAGACGGCAACGGTCGCCTCGAGCTCTTCGAGTACATCCACCCCGGCGCGATCGAGACGGAGCCCACCCGCCCTAACGAGATCGGGATGCACCGCGTCGCCTTCTCGGTCGATGACATCGACGAGGCCCTCCAGATCGCCGCGAGGCACGGCTGCCACCCGCTGCGTGGCGTGGCGACCTACGAGGACATCTACAAGCTCACCTAT
>DASSBE010000004.1:0-6047 GCA_035699065.1 Nocardioidaceae bacterium | reverse complement strand
TGGCGGAGATCTACGTCTACGTCGAGGACTGAGCCGTCACCGGCTCGCCGGCGCCGACCAGGTGTCCAGCGCGTGGTCGAGGGCGTCCACGACCCGGTCGAAGCTGCGGTCGACCGAGTGCGGCATCCCGAAGCCGCCGACCACCTCGAGGCTGACGAATCCGTGCAGCGCGCTGCGCACGAGCCGGGCGGCGTCAACCGCGTCGTCGCCGGTGATGCCGTAGCCGGCGAACACGTCGTCGAGCACGTCGAGGATCTCGGTGGCCGCGGCCACGTGGGCGGCGTTGTCGGCGGCCGGGGCGCGCAGGAGGTAGCCATAGCCACCGGGATGGTGGTGGGCGTAGTCCCGGTAGGCCGCGGCCACCGCCCGCAGCGCATCCGCAGACGCCTTGCCCGTGGCGGCGCGCCGCATCGCGTCGCCCACCTCGACCGCCACCCGGACCGCCAGCCGGCCGTGCAGGTCCTCGAGCCCGTCGACGTGCTTGTAGAGACTCGGCAGCGCGACGCCGAACCGCTTGGCCAGCCCGGCCAGGGTGAGCCTGCCGGTCCCCGGCTCGTCGACCAGCCGGGCCGCCTCGGCGACCACGGTCTCGGTGGACAGTCCCGCTCTAGGCACGGGCCGCCCCGTCGACCAGGCGGGCCACCGCGGACGCGGTCACGTCGGGTGCCTGGGTCTGCGGGTAGTGGCCGACGCCGGGCACCATCACGACCTCCGCGTCCATCTGCTCAGCGACCCAGGCGGCCTCGGCGGCGGGATCCTTCCAGTCGATGTCGTCGGCGCCCATCACCACGACGGTGGGGGCGGTGACCTCGCCGAGCCGGGCCTCGGCCGGGGCGTGCGAGGTGCGGGTGGTCCGGCAGAAAGCCTTCCAGTGCCCGGGACGGCGCAGGTTCTCCCGGACACGTGCGAGGTGTTCGTCGTACCCCTCGGGCTTCGTGCCGGGCAGCCACTTGGGGTAGTAGCTCAGGAACGCCGCGGGTCCCCACGGCTTGAGCAGAGCGAGGCGGAACAGCAGGGTGCCCAGCCGGCCGCCGTCGGGGTTGCGGACGAACGGGCCCAGCAGCGCGAGGCCGCTGATCCGGGCGGGCTCCTCGGCGGCGGCCCAGACCACGGCGCCGGCGCCCATCGAGTTCCCGACCACGAGCGCGGGTCCGCCGAGCTCGTCGACCAGCGCGAGGAGGTCCGTGGCCAGGGCCACGTCGTCGTAGGCGGTGAACGTCGCGTCGCTGTCGCCGTGGCCGCGCAGGTCCATCGTCGCGACCCGGTAGCCCCGGTCCACGAGCCGCGGCACGAGCAACCGGTAGCTCTGCCGCAGGTCGCCCATCGCGGGCAGGCAGATCACGAGCGGGCCATGCTCGCCGGTGACGTCGTAGCCGATGCGTCCTTCCGGACGCTGGAGATAAATGGTCATAGCAAGAACGCTAATTACATTAGCCAGACTTGTCAAGGGCCGGTGTGGTCGCTGCCCGGCTCGGGGATCGGCCGGTGTTAGGTTGACGCTGTGCAGCAGTACCTCGACCTCCTCCAGCGGATCCTCGACGAAGGCGTCGAGAAGGGTGACCGGACCGGCACCGGCACCCGTAGCGTGTTCGGCCACCAGATGCGGTTCGACCTCGCGGAGGGCTTCCCGCTGGTCACCACCAAGAAGGTGCACACCCGCTCGATCTTCGCCGAGCTGCTGTGGTTCCTGCGCGGTGACACCAACGTGAAGTGGCTCCAGGACCGCGGCGTGACGATCTGGGACGAGTGGGCCGACGAGCTCGGCGACCTCGGCCCGATCTACGGCTACCAGTGGCGCTCGTGGCCGGCGCCGGACGGTCGGCACATCGACCAGCTCGTCAACGTCGTCGAGGCGATCCGTCGCGACCCGGACTCACGCCGGCACATCGTCTCCGCGTGGAACGTCGCGGACATCCCCGAGATGGCCCTGGCGCCGTGCCACGCGCTGTTCCAGTTCTACGTCGCCGACGGCAAGCTCAGCTGCCAGCTCTACCAGCGCTCGGCGGACGTGTTCCTCGGTGTGCCGTTCAACATCGCCTCCTACGCGCTGCTCACCCACATGGTCGCCCGGGTCACCGGCCTGGAGGTGGGCGACTTCGTGCACACGCTGGGGGACGCGCACCTCTACTCCAACCACCTCGACCAGGCGCGGCTCCAGCTCACCCGCTCGCCGCGGGCACTCCCGAGCCTGCACCTGGACCCGACGGTGACCGAGCTCGACGGCTTCGACCTCGACCACGTCAGCATCGAGGGCTACGACCCGCATCCGGCGATCAAGGCACCCATCGCAGTATGAGCAACGCCGGTACGACGGACAAGCGGGTGGTCATGGTGGCCGCGGTCGCCGACAACGGGGTGATCGGGCTCGGCGGTGACATCCCGTGGAGCCTGCCCGAGGACCTCAAGCACTTCCGCGCGACCACCACCGGCAACACCGTGGTGATGGGCCGGCGGACCTACGAGAGCATCGGCCACCCGCTGCCGTACCGCACCAACGTCGTGGTGACCCGGCAGACCGACTGGACCGCCGAGGGCGTGTTCGTCGCGCACACCGTCCCCGAGGCGATCGCGCGGGCACACGAGTTCGACGGCGACATCATGGTCATCGGCGGCGCCCAGGTCTACGAGGCGGCGATGGAGCACGCCGACGTCCAGGTGCTCACCGAGGTGCACCTGTCTCCGGAGGGGGACACCCACTACCCGGCGTACAAGTCCGACGAGTGGACCGAGACCCGCCGTGAGCCCCGCGACGGCTTCGACTTCGTGTGGCTGGAACGCCGCCCCGGCTGAGTCGGGGCGGCGCTGCTCTACGCGGGTGTCCTCCCGGCACGTGGTGCCGGCGGCCCACCCGCTAGGCGCGCGAGGTGGCGCGCGGAGCCGCCGGACGGGGAGATAGCCTGACCCCATGACGTCCGCCTCACTCCCGCCGGCACCGTTCGGGCGGGTCCTGACCGCGATGGTGACGGCGTTCGCCGACGACGGCTCCCTGGACCTGGACGGAACCGCCCGGGTCGCCGAGCACCTCGCGAACACCGGCCACGACGGGGTCGTGGTCTCCGGCACGACCGGCGAGGCGCCCACCACCAGCACCGACGAGGACGGCCGCCTGCTCCGCGCGGTCGTCGAGGCCGTCGGGGACCGGATGCAGGTCGTCGCCGGGGTCGGCACCAACAACACCGCCCACTCCATCGAGCTCGCCGAGCAGGCCGAGAAGCTCGGGGCCCACGGCGTGCTGCTGGTGACGCCCTACTACAACAAGCCGTCGCAGGAAGGCGTGGCCGCCCACTTCGAGGCGGTGGCCAACGCCGGCGGGCTCCCGGTCATGCTCTACGACATCCCGGGCCGCACCGGCCTCCAGATCGCCGAGGAGACGTTCGCCCGGGTGTCGGCCCACGAGCGGATCGTCGCGGTCAAGGATGCGGTCGGCGACCTGTTCCGTGGCGTGCGGATCATGTCCGAGACCGGCCTGGCGTGGTACTCCGGCGACGACGTGCTGAACCTCGGCTGGCTGACCCACGGAGGCTGCGGTGTGGTCTCCGTGGTCGGTCACGTGGCGGGCCGTGAGTACGCCGCGATGGTGGCCGCCGTGGAGCAGGGTGACCTGCCCGGAGCGCTCGACATCTACCGTCGGCTGGTCCCGGTGGTCGAGGCGATCATGAACAGGGCGCCGGGGGCGATGATGGCCAAGGCGGCCATGCAGCTGTGCGGCGTACTCCCGAACCGCAATGTCAGACTTCCGCTCGTGCCCGCGCCCGACGACCTCGTCGAGAACCTGCGTCGCGAGCTCACATCCGCAGGACTACTGGCGGAATCTCCCAAGAAATGAGCACTGTATGAGTCATCCGCACCCCGAGCTCTCCGCCCCGCGACCGCTGGCCAAGAACGGCCTTCGGATCATCCCGCTCGGAGGGCTCGGTGAGGTCGGCCGGAACATGACCGTCTTCGAGTACGACGGGCGCCTGCTCGTCGTGGACTGCGGCGTGCTGTTCCCCGAGGACCACCACCCCGGCGTCGACCTGATCCTGCCCGACTTCGAACCGATCCGGGACCGGCTCGGCGACGTCGAGGCCCTCGTGCTCACCCACGGCCACGAGGACCACATCGGCGCGGCGCCGTACCTGCTGCGCGAGCGCAACGACATCCCGCTGGTGGGCTCGAAGCTGACCCTGGCGCTGCTGACCTCGAAGCTGCGCGAGCACCGGCTCAAGGAGACCGTGCGCCACGAGGTCAAGGAGGGCGACCGGATCTCGTTCGGCCCGTTCGACCTCGAGTTCGTCGCGGTCAACCACTCCATCCCGGACGCGCTCGCGGTGGCGATCCGGACCGGTGCCGGGCTGGTGCTGCACACCGGCGACTTCAAGATGGACCAGCTGCCGCTCGACGGCCGGATCACCGACCTGCGCTCGTTCGCGCGGCTCGGCGCGGAGGGCGTGGACCTGTTCCTCGTCGACTCCACGAACGCCGAGGTGCCCGGCTTCACCACCTCGGAGAAGGAGATCACCCCGGTCCTCGACCAGGTGTTCCACCAGGCCAAGGACCAGCGGATCATCGTGGCCTGCTTCGCCTCGCACGTGCACCGGGTGCAGCAGGTGATGGACACCGCGGTCGCGCACGGCCGCAAGGTCGCCTACGTGGGCCGCTCGATGGTGCGCAACATGGGCGTGGCCAAGGAGCTCGGCTACCTCAAGGTGCCGCCGAACACGCTGGTCGATGCCAAGGAGCTCGCCAACCATCCGCCGGAGAAGACGGTCCTGATCTCGACCGGCTCCCAGGGCGAGCCGCTGTCCGCGCTGAGCCGGATCGCGCAACGCAACCACAACTTCGTGCACATCGAGGAGGGGGACACCGTCGTCCTCGCCTCGTCGCTGATCCCGGGCAACGAGAACGCGGTGTACCGGGTGATCAACGGCCTCGCGCGCTGGGGTGCGAACGTGGTGCACAAGGGCAACGCGCTCGTGCACGTGTCCGGTCACGCGTCCGCCGGCGAGCTGCTCTACTGCTACAACATCGTCAAGCCGCGCAACGTGCTGCCGGTGCACGGCGAGATCCGGCACATGCGCGCCAACGCCGACCTGGCCCGCGCCACCGGCGTCCCGCACGACCGGGTGGTGATCGCCGAGGACGGGGTGGTGGTGGACCTCGTCGACGGGGTCGCCACCGTGGCCGGCAAGGTCAACTGCGGCTACGTATTCGTCGACGGCTCCTCGGTCGGTGACATCACCGAGTCCTCGCTCAAGGACCGCCGGATCCTCGGCGAGGAGGGCTTCATCTCGGTGATCGTGGTGATCGACTCGGTCACCGGCAAGGTCTCCGGTGGACCCGAGATCCACGCCCGCGGCTTCGTCGAGGACGAGTCGACCTTCGAGGAGATCAAGCCCGCGATCATCGAGTCGCTCGACGCCGCCGCGCGCGACGGGGTCGACGACACCTACCAGCTGCAGCAGAACATCCGCCGGGTCGTCGGCCGCTGGGTGAGCAACAAGCACCGGCGCCGCCCGATGATCATCCCGGTGGTGCTCGAGGCCTGACCGGCTGCGCGCGGGCGCGCCACTGGTCCCACCTGTCCCGCCGGCCTCGGCTTCATCAAGGTCTGTAGGGAAAACCGCACCTCCCACGGCGCACATGCCGTGGGAAGTGCGGGTTCCCCGAGGGAAGTGCCGTGAGACGCGCGCGACCTGAGCCCGCGCTACGTCGACTCGGGGGACCAGAGCCGTTCGCGGTACGTCTCCGCGAGATCGGCCTCGACCGCCGCCACGTCCGGCGTACTCCCGTCCTTCCCGCCCGACCCCGCCGTGTCGCCAGCGCCCGGCACCGGCGCCGCGATGTGGGCGGCCATCACCGCACCCATCCGGGGCCGGTCCTCGGCGGCGGGCCACGACGCGGGATCCCACAACCGCGACCGCTTGTACGCCTTGCCGCAGTGCGTGAACACCTTCGTCACGTCCATCACGATCGCCGCCCACGGCAGCCGGCCGTCCAGCGCGGTCTTCTCGAGTACGTCGGACTCGGTGCTCAACCAGGTCCGCCCCTCGATCCGCAGCGTCTCG
>DASSBE010000003.1:0-2071 GCA_035699065.1 Nocardioidaceae bacterium | reverse complement strand
GTCCTCCACGATGCCGTGAAGCTGGTCGATTAGGTATCCGGTCAGCAGCGTGAGGAGACTGCCCGTCAGCGGCGCGGCAAGCGCTCCGACCTGGACGGCACTCAGCCCGATCCCCGATGCTGCCGCGTCGACGGCCGACTTCACGGCCTTGTCGGCGAGGTCTAGTGCCTGGGCCTCCAGCGCTTGCTCGACCTCATTGCCCGGTTTGTTGCTGTTGACGAACGTGTAGTTGAAGGCGGCCGTCTCGTGAAGCTCGATCGTCACTGGGTCGTAATGCATCAGGTTGGTCTGGCCCTCGTCGATCGCGGTGTTCCCGAGGTCGCCCTGGCGCTGAGTGAGCGGCCGGAGAGGCCAGGTGTCCACGCCCACCGCGTTTGGCCAGTTGCCGATTTTGAGCGTGCACTGGCCGGTCACCGTGTCGTTGTTCAGCGAGCGCGGCGTGTTGCAGCGGATGAGGTCGATGGAGATGCGGTACTGGGAAGGCAGCCGCATCTTGTCACCCATCTGCCACCAGTTGAGCGGCTCCCAGCTGGACCCCGTCAGGATCTTGCGCCACATGTTGTGGTCCCGACCACCGGCGACGAGCTCCAGTTGGTTGGGTCCGGTTACGAGCGCCATCGGCGTCTGGCGCATCTTCATGTACTCGCTGATCGGTTGCGGGTTGCTCCACGAACCGTCGGCGTACCAGACATGCCGGAGGATGCCCTCGGTGTCGACGGAGAAGACGTCCAGCCGCCCGGGTCCCCACGTCGCCGCAGCGGGCGCGCAGGTAAACGCGACGTCGTCCCCGGTGGACTTGCCGGCGATCTGCTCCCAGTCGTTCCAGATGTCGCCGTCCCACCAGCGATGGATCAGGCCGCCATCCGGCGCTGCGCCGGGGAGGTTGCCGACCGCAAAGACGTCGATGCGGTCCGGCCCCCAGGTCACGACAGCCGGTTCGGAGGCGAGTGATCCGCCAAGGTTCTGCCAGTCACCGACCCAGTCGCCGTCCTCGAATGTCCGGCGTCGGAGCGAGAAGTCGGCGTGGCGCGCGAACACGTCCATCCGGCCGGCGCCCCACGAGACCACGACCGGTGTGCTGCTGAAGTAGCCTCCGATGCGGGTCCAGCCGTCGGACCACTTGCTGCCGTTCCACGTCCGCCACCACATGGACAGGTCCGTGCCCAGACCGAAGACATGGAGCTGGCCGTCGAGCCAGATCGCGGCGGGCGCGCTGGTGAACACGCCGCCGAGGTTGTGCCACGGGCCGGGCTGGTCGACCGCCTGACCCCACAGCGTCTTCTGGTACATCGCGTAGTCGAGGCCCAGTCCGAAGACGTCGATCCGCTGAGTGAGCACTTCGCCCACGCCACCCAGCGCCTCGCCGTGGGCGGTTCCGACAGGGGTCGTCGGGACAGGGACGCTTTCGGGCTCTGGTGTCGATTCGTCCGTCGCCCGCAGCTCCAGGTCCGGCGTGAGCTCGTGTGCCAGCGCCGACCCGGGGGTCGTGCCAGACGATGTCGTCTCGTCTGCTGGGGTCAGCTCATGCTCGGCCAGCGGCCCGGCGTGCGTGCCGATGACCATCGGCCGGTGTGCCATCGTCGAGACGACGGCCGGAACGGACGTGAAGATGCCGCCCAGCTCGACCCAGTCGATCACCCACTCGGAACCGTTCCAGTAGCGCTGCTTCATGCGGAAGCCCTCGTCCAGGTAGAACAAGTCGCGACGCCCCGCGTCTCCGATCGTTCCGACTATTCCCTTCACGACGTCCCTCCGAGGAAGAGCCGACCGTTCGCAGGTGCGCTGCGGACCGTGCCTGTGCGCACCTGGCACGGGTTCCCGGCAAACCTTGACATTGCCCCTCCAGTGTTCGACGGCGCACGGGATCTTCACGCGCGACTCCGCACGAAGTCAAGCTCGATTGCGTGCGCGGATTGCCGTCCCGCGCGGTCAGGGATGGCTAGGGCGTCGCCGGGGAGGGTGGTACGCTCGGCCGCCCGGGAGGACAGGTGGAGCTCAGGATCCTCGGCCCGTTCCAGGTTTTCGCCAACTCAGGCCGAGAGGTCGCACTCCCCACGGGGCGCGAGCGGGC
>DASSBE010000002.1:0-31190 GCA_035699065.1 Nocardioidaceae bacterium | reverse complement strand
CGGCACCGTCACCTTCGCCGACCCCAACGCCGCACGGACCACCGCGACGTTCAGCACCGCGGGCACCTACACCCTGCGGCTGAGCGCCACCGACTCCGCACTCAGCGCCGCCGACGACGTCACCATCGTCGTCACCGCGGCATCGACGACCAACACCGCACCCGACGTCTCGGCCGGACCCGACCAGACCATCACCCTGCCCGCATCCGCCGCCCTCAACGGCACCGCCACCGACGACGGACAACCCCACCCCCCCGCCACCGTGACCCCCCCCTGGACCAAGCTGACCGGCCCCGGCACCGTCACCTTCACCAACCCCGCCGCCCAGGACACCATGGCCGCCTTCTCGGTGCCCGGCACCTACACCCTGCGGCTGAGCGCCACCGACTCCGCACTCAACAACACCGATGACGTCACCGTCACCGTCAACCCACAACCCGCCTCCGGCAACCTCGTCGCCAACCCCGGCTTCGAGACCGACACCACCGGCTGGAAAGGCTCCAGCGGCCAGACGCTGACCCGGGTCCCCACCCCACACACCGGCGCCTGGGCCGCCCAGCTCAGCAACACCAACACCGGATCGACGACGTGCCAGCTCAACGACTCGCCGGACTCGGTCCGGACGACGACACAGACGACCTACACCGGAAGCGTCTGGGTCAAGGGTGACGCCGCCGGCACGGGATCGACCGTACGGCTCCGGTTCCGCGAGTACGCCGGCCAGACCAATGCCGGCTCCAAGGAGACGTCCGTGACGCTGAGCACCGAGTGGCAGCAGCTCCGACTGACCTACGTGCCGAGCTCACCCGGCTCGAGCCTGGACCTCAACGTCGTGCGGTCCTCGAGCCCCGGCGGCGCAGTGTGCTTCCTGGTCGACGACATCTCGATCATCATGGGCTCACCGTCGACGACGAACACCGCCCCGACCGTCTCCGCCGGACCTGACCAGAGCCTCACCCTGCCCGCGGCGGCCACCCTGAACGGCACCGTCACCGACGACGGCCTGCCCATCCCACCAGGCGCGACCACCGCCACCTGGACGAAGGTCTCCGGACCCGGCACCGTGACCTTCGCCAACCCCGCGGCCACCGACACCACCGCGTCCTTCTCCACAGCCGGCACCTACACGCTGAGGCTCACCGCCGACGACTCCGCCCTGACCACCAGTGACGACCTCACCATCGTGGTCAGCCCGGTCTCGACCACCAACACCGCACCGACCGTCTCCGCCGGAGCAGACCAGAGCATCACCTTGCCCGCAGCAGCCACGCTGAGCGGCACCGTCACCGACGACAACCTGCCGGCCCCGCCCGCTGCCGTGACCGCGACCTGGTCGAAGCTCACCGGGCCCGGCACCGTGACGTTCGCCGACCCGGCATCCGTCGACACGACCGCCTCGTTCTCCGAACCGGGCACCTACACGCTGCGGCTCACCGCCGACGACTCCGCCCTGACCGGCAGCGACGACCTCTCCGTCGTGGTCAGTCCACAGTCAGCCGCGGGCAACCTCGTCGACAACCCTGGCTTCGAGACGGACACGGCCGGCTGGAAGGGCTCCTCCGGCACCAGCCTCACCCGGGTCGCCTCACCACACTCCGGCGGCTGGGCCGGCCAGCTCACCAACACCAACACCGGGTCGACCACGTGCCAGCTCAACGACTCCCCGGACTGGGTCCGGCCGACCACGCAGAGCACCTACACCGCGACCGCCTGGGTCAAGGGTGACGCCGCAGGGATCGGGTCGACCGTGCGGCTCCGGTTCCGGGAGTACGCCGGCCAGGTCGGCGTGGGCTCCGCGCAGGCCTCCGTGACACTGAGCACCGACTGGCAGCAGGTCCAGCTGACTTACGTGCCGAGCTCACCCGGCTCGACCCTGGACTTCAACATCATCCGCAGCTCCACCCCCGCCGGTGCGGTGTGCTTCCTGGTGGACGACGTCGAGATCACGAGCTCCTGAGTCCACGGCGTACGGCCCGGACGCCGGCACTCGCGCCACGGTCACCTCACCGAACCCGCGACGGGTCCACTCCGCGAGCAGGCCGCGCAACAGCAGGTCGCCCTCGCGCATCGTCGCCAGCTGTGCGCCCGGTGTCAGCCGCTGAACGCGACTGTGCCGCGAGCCCCGGGAGCGCAGTCGCGACAGGGCAAGCTCGACCGGCACGTCGAGGTGCACCACCAGGTCCGGCCGGACGGCGGACTCCGCGAGCGCCACCAGGTCCGGCACGGTCGTCGCACCCGAACGCAGTCCGGCGCTCCAAAGCGCCTGCACCAGTCCCTCCTCCACGATGCTGACACCGGTGCGGCACCGCGCGTCGGAGAGCAGCCGTTCCGCGACCCACCACTGCACAGGTACGGCCAGCATGTCTCGGCGCGAGCGCTGGCCCCTCCCCAGCAGCCGCGCGGCACGGGCTTCGCCCAGGGGATCGATGGCGAGGACGCTCGCGAGCAGCTTCAGCTTGCGCTGAACCCGTCGCGTGCGGGGCACGGCCGCCGACACGTCGTCGTCGACCACGTGGGCCGGACAGCCCTGCTCGCGAAGCTGCGCGACCAGGGCATGCGCGACCGTGGTCTTACCGGCACCCGGCAACCCACAGAGCTCGATGACGAGCGGCGAGGCGCCGCCGCACACGTCTTCGGAGGCGGGAGGTCTCATCGCGCCGGCCGGGTGGCATGGCGCACCTCTTGGTCGAGGTCCTCTCCCTCGTCCTCGCGCCCCAACGCTCCGCACGCGACGACCAGGGCGATGATCAACCAGGTCTGCTTGCGGTACTCCCAGTTGTGCAGCAGCGCCGCGAAGAGCCAGGCAGAGAACATGGCCAGCCACATCCCGCGCAGCAGCGGGGTCATCCTGCGCACCGACAGCAGAGCAACCACCAGCATCGCGAGGAACAGTCCGAAACCGATCACGCCCACCTCGGCGAGCAGGGCGAGCACGAAGTTGTGGCCGACCTTGTTCACGCCGACCGCCGCGGCCCGGAAGGCGCCGCCACCGATCCCGATCACCGGGTCTGCGTGGATGATCCGCAGCGCCTCGCCCCACACCTCCCTGCGCTCGTTCAGGTCACCGGCCTCGACCGCCGCCTCGGTCCCCTCCAGCCGGCTGAGCACCTTCGCGGGCACCAGCGGGAGTGCCAGGACGGTCAGGACCACGAGCGCGACGAGCGACCCGACCGCGACCGCCGGCCGCCGCCGTGCCAGCTGGTAGCCGAGGTAGAGGCCCCCCGGCACCATCGCACCGAGTGCGGCCCGCGAACCGGTGACCAGGATGGCGAAGCCTGCGATCGGTATGTACGCCGCCGAGGCGACCAGTCCGAGCCGCCGCCACCGGCCGACACCGGGTGCCGCGATGAGGTAACCGACGATGGGAACCCCGAGTGCCAGCACCATGCCGACGTCGTTGGGATGGAAGCTTCCCACCGTGACGCGTCCGTGCACCTCGGCGCCGGCCCCCTCCGCGGCGTAGCTGATCAGAAGTGCTGCCGAGGTGACATAGCAGCCCGCGACGTACGCGACCAGCGCCTGTCTCACCGCGGCGAGCGTGGTCACTGTGTCCCAGACGACGAGCATCAGGCCGAGCAGCTGGACGTAGGTGAAGACCCGTTCCTGCGTGGCCGGGCCGTCGACCGTCCACATCAGGCTGCACGCGTTCCACAGCACGAAGAACAGGGCAAGCACATGCACGGCGCGGGGCTCACGCACCCGACCGCTCTTCACCACGGCGATCACCCAGACGAGCGCGACGAGGAGTCCGACAACCTTGCTGACCCGGCCGACGCCGGGAAGGTCGACGACGTTCTCCCACGGCAACGTGAAGACCATGATGATCATCAGCCGGTAGGCGAATGTCCTCATGGCGCACTCCGTCCGAGCAGCAGGTCGAGATAGGCGTCGACCACCGCCGCCTGCTCGTACGGCGCCCAGCTCTCGTGCGGTGGCGCCGGGATCTTCAGGTCGAGCGCGTCGACGAGCGCCGCCGCCATGGCGCCGGCGTCACCCACGGGCAGCAGGTGCCCGTAGCGCCCGTCCTCGAGAATCTGCCGGGGCCCGCTCGGGCAGTCGGTCGCCAGCACTGGCGTGCCGCACGACATCGCCTCGATGAGTGCACCCGGTGACCCCTCCCAGCGGGAGGACAGTACGAACGCGTCGGCCGCCGCCATCGCCGGGTAGGGATTGGCGCAGAAGCCGGGGAACGACACGTCGTCGGCGACCCCCAGCCGCACGGCCTGCCGCTCGAGCTCCGGCCGGAGGGGGCCCTCCCCGAGAACGACCAGGCGTCCCGGACGTTCCCGCCGTGCCCTCGCGAACGCCTCGAGCAGCGTGCCGAAGTCCTTCTGCGGCACCAGCCGCCCGACCGAGAGCACGACGGGCAGGCTCTTGTCGCGCAACCACGGATGCTCCACGGGCTGCGCACGCATCCGGACGACCTCGGGCGTGACGATCGGGTTGTTGAGCACGTGGACGGTCTCCCGGGCGAGCCCGCAGGTCGCGACGAGGTCGTCCGCGACCCCGTGTGACACCGCGACGACTGCGTCGGCATGCGGATACACGAACCGGATGAGGTGCGGCATCCAGCGTGTTCTCCGGCTCACGGCCTGGGCCGCCGCCATCGACAGGTTGTTGCGTTCACTGACCACGAGCGTCGCGTCGACCCGCGCCAACGCACGCGCGACCACGGTGACGAGGTTGACGTAGTCGAGTGCGCAGAAGATGGCGGCCGGACGCGTCCGGCGCAGATACCGGGCCAGCGGTACGACAGCCCGTCCCATCCTCGGGACGTCGAGGTCCACCACACGGACCGTCGCCGGCAGCTCCGCCAGGTAGGGGCCGACCGCGTGCGCGAGCACGAGGTCCACCTGGTGGCCACGTCCGGCGAGCCCCGAGGCCAGCTTGGCGACCGCGCGCTGGGCACCGCCACCTTCCATCGAGGAGGTGACCAGCGTGATCGTGCCCCGGCGGCCCCGGTTCGTGACCACGGTCTCTCGGCCGCTCCGCGCTTCGACGGTCATGACCGGTGCACCACCTTCCGGACGCGGAGCCGGACCCGGCGGCGCTGCACCGCGGACAGTCCCCCGAGGTAGGCCACGCCGAGCATCACCAGCGCGGTCGACACACCCATCGCGATCAGCGGCACCCAGCCGTCGGCCCCGGTCCGTGACCGCAGCAGCGCCGCGGCCACGAACATGAGGGCCGAGGCCAAGGCCGGACGCCACACCGCCGCGAGCTGGCTCCTGGCAGGCACGGCGAGCAAGCGTCCGACGAGCACCGGGTAGGCCACGGTGAGCGGCAGCCGGCCGACGATGAAGGCGGTCACCAGGCCGACGATGCCCAGTCCGGCCGGGCCGACCAGGAGCACGCCCAACCCCGCCGCAAGAACCGCGGACGCCAGACCGAGCAGCACCTTGGCGCGGATGCGGAGGGTGAGGTCGATGACGTTGGAGTCCACCCGGATCATTGCCAGCTGCAGCACCATCAGGCAGATCAGCACGGTGGCGGTGGCTCCGGCGTCGTACTCCGGACCCACCCACAGGGCCAAGAACGGCGAGAGCCAGGCGATCACCGTGGCGCCGGCGGCGGCGGCCACCAGCCAGGCGAGCACCATCGTCTCGCCACGGATCCTCGCGGCCCGGTCGAGCTCACCCGCGCCGACGAGCCCGCCGAGCCCCGGCATCGTGGCCGAGATGACCATGAAGACCAGGTCGCTGACCGCCTGCGGCACATAGCTGGTCAAGGTGTACGTCGCGACCAGGGCGATCCCACCCACGGCCCCGAGGACGATGACGTCGCTTCCCTTGATGGCCTGCATCACGAGGTTCCAGAGCAGGAACCACCAGCTGAGACCGACAAAACCCTTAACGGCGCCGCGAACCGGCCTCGCAACGCCCCACCACCCGATCTGGCTGCGGACGATCTGCAGGTAGGTGACCCCCGACAGCATGGTGGCGATGACCGTGGCCAGTGCGACACCGACCAGTCCCCAGCCCGCCCACAGCGCGAGCGCGGTGAGGAGTCCGCCGACGAAGAGGATCGCCGTCGAGAGACCGAGCCGGCGGTAGCCGAGGTTCTCTCCCTGCAGGACGGACTGGGGCACGCTTCCCAGACCGAGCACCACGAGGTTGAGCAGCAGGAGTCCGGCAGCCGCCCGGACCGTCCACAGCTGGTCGGGTCCGGCGTCGACGAGTGCGGGTGAGAACCACGCCAGGACGCCGCCGATGACGCTCACGAGGGGAAGGAACAACACCCAGACGGCGATCGCCGTGCCGACCTGCTGGCGCTTGAGCTCGTGGTCGTTGGAGGTCTGTCCCTGTGCGACGACCCACTTGAGGGCCTCCCCCGGGCGCCCTCCGGCGGGCGTGGCCTGTCCGATCAGCCGCTGGAGTACCTGCCAGGCCCCGTACCCGGCATCGCCGAGGAACCGCAGCATCAGCGGAGCGAGCACCAGCTGGATGGCGATCCGGGCGCCGTAGTCGACGAGCGCAGCGAGCGCGTTGAGAGACGCGCGGCCGGTGAGGGTCGGGCGGCGGCCGGCGTCGGCGACCCGCGTCGGCGGCGCGCTCACGCGGACCTTCTGCTGACCGCGTCGGCGAGCGACGTCTCGATGGCATCGGCGAGCGCGTCACGGGTGTCGGTCGAGGTGTCGAGGCGCACCACCGGCGTGCCCGCAGCGGCCACGTGGTCGAGGGCCTCGGCGTACGCATCCCGGTAGCGGTCGAGGAACTCGCCGGCCGCGACCTGCCCGACGCCCCGGAGCCGGTGCCGACGGGCACGGCCCTCGACACGTCCCAGCAGCACCTCGTCGGGAGCGTCCAGCCAGAAGACCGCGTCAAGGGTCGTGGCCCAGGAGCGGGCTGTGCTGGTCCACCAGCGCCGGAAGGCCGTGGTGTGCACCATCGGTGGCCCATAGGCCGCCAGGGCCGCCAGCCGGAACACCGGCCCGTGGTCGAGCAGGACGAGCCCGTCGTCGTCCCTGTCCGCCAGGGCGCCGCGCCACGCCCGGAGGTAGGCGAGACTGCGGAGCTCGGCCTCCGTCCACCACCGTCCCGGTGCCGACGCCCGCGCGGCCACCGACATCGGAACCGCCGACGCCAGCCCGGCCGCGAGCCGGAGCCGGCCGACATCGACTCCGAGTATCGCCTCGGGGTCCCGGGACAGCAGCACGGTCACGAGCGTCGTCTTGCCGGCACCGGCGGGTCCGGCGAGCTCGACGACGCGCCTGGTCACAAGCGCTCCCACACGACCCCGCGTAGGTCCGCCAGGACGTCGGCCGCGGGCTGGGCCGCGTCGACCGTGACGATGGAGTCGTCCCAGGTGGCGTTCCACACCTCGGTGGACCGCCGGCGGACGTAGTGCTCCTCCTCGTCGGTCTTGCGGCGTACGGCGATCTCCGGGTCGACCCGGAGCACGGCGAGCACATCGGGCCGGGTGAAGGCCGCGTAGTAGCGGGCCTCTCGCTCGACGAGGGCGGCACCGAGCCGGGTCAGACCGGGCAGGCCGCGCGCCCAGGCGGTACGCGGCCCGTCCATCGACTTCAGCTGGGCCAACGGATACCGGTCACAGACCACGAGGCCGCCGTTGGCGGCGACCCGGCGGGCCCGGACGTACAGGCGGTGCCGGTCGCGTGCCGTGAGCACGTGCCAGGCCAGCCACCCGGTCGACGGCGCCCGGGTCGGGTCGGCGGGTGGCGCGGTGGGTTCGGAGAGATCACCGAACATCCCGACCCGGCGGGCGGCCACCAGCGTGCCCTTGACCACCACGGTGCTCAGTGACTTGGGTGGCCGACCGAGGTGTACCCGACGGACCACGAACGCCCGGGACAACCAGTCGACGACGCCGTCGACGGCCGTGGACTTGCCGGCCCCGTCACCGCCCACGATGGCCACGACGGCACCGCCGGTCACGAGTCGCTTGCGCACCGGGCGGCGCAGCACGTACCGACGCGCCCCCCAGGTGGTTCGGCGGATCAGTCGCAACGTGGTGTCCTGCAGAGCCGGCCTGCGAGCGCAGGCCCGCAGCGCCTGTGCCAGCCGGTGCGCCGCCCGGACCCGGGTCGTCAGCGGGCACCCGGGTTCTACGGCGCGCCGGCACTCGGGCCACACGTCCAGCAGGAACGGAAGGTGCTCAGCCACCACGGCCTCTGCCCGGGACCAGTCGGTCCGCTCCTGCAGCCACTCCAGCTCCCGTTGCTCACTTGCGGCCAGGGCGCCCCGTGCCTGGAGCATGGCGTCCCAGGTCGAGTGCTTGAGCACCAACCGCAGCACGAGTACGGCCAGCTCGAACTCGGGCGCCGGCACCGGGAAGATCCGGTCCAGGTGGCTGGAGGCGAGATAGGCCCGCTCGATCGGCAGCCAGAAGTTCTTTGTGGTGTCCTCGCCGAGAACCAGCCGGAAGTGGGCGTGGACGTGCACCAGGCGACCCGAGGCTTTGTCCAGCCCGTAGTAGTGCACCACGGCGGGCACCTCACGCACGGCCGGCAACGCGGCGGCCTTGAAGCCCAGCCGGGCGAGCACCTCCAGGAAGCGCCCCTGGTCCGGACGCGCCACCAGCAGGTCGAGGTCGTTGTCACCGGTCATCGACCGGGCCAGTGCCTCATTGCTCTTCCAGTGCGAGTAGACGACGCCCTCGGCCTCCAGAGCGGCACACAGTCGCACCACCAGCCCCAGCGCCACGACCCGGTCCGGGATCGGCACGGGCGCCTCGGCCACGAGCACCGGTCGCACGTTTGCCTCGGCCGTCATCACAGTCCCCCCTCGTTCGCTTCGTCAGCACGCCGCCAGCCGGCCGTCAGAGTCCTGCCCGTGCCGTTCACTGCGCCCATCGCCGCGGTCGGACGCGTCCTGATCCCGGCCCCGATCGTCGACCCACCGGTGTCGCCGCCGGCCGCCGGTACGGCCGCATGACGGCGCTCCTTGCGCGCGAGCCGCCGGCGCGTCACGTACCCATGGATGAGCCAGGCGATGACAATGCCGAGCACACCACCGACGAAGGCGCCGACGAGCACCTGCTTCGCCACACCGGACCGGCCCATGTCGGTGACGGCGCTCGCCTCGTCGAGCACCTGGAGGCCACCGGCGTCCGAGGACGGCTCTGCGGCGATGAGCTCGACGAAGTTCCCCTGCCAGTCCCCGACCATCTGCTCCTGCTCGACGATCTGGCGGTTGAGCTGGTCGCGCTGGGCCGAGTCGCTGCTCTGCTTCATCTCGGACTGGAGCGCGTCTATCCGGTCCTGGCCCTCCTCGATCATCGCCTTGAGGTTGTCCGCCTGTTCGTTGATGAACGCCTGCTCGTTGCCTCCGGGCAGCACCGGGCTCAGCGAGACCAGCTGCTCCATGATCGCGTCGGCGGTGGCGTCGGTCTCGTCCTGCGTCTCACCGGACACGGTGACGGTCACGAGCCGCAGGTTCTGCGCGGGCACCACCGAGCTGACCCGGTTCTTCAGGTCCACCCAGGACGTTCCGAGGTCCAGCCGGCGGACCACCGGCTGCAAGACGATCTGTCGCCGGGCCATGTCGGCGTAGAAGGTGGCGAGGTTCTCGCTCGCCCTGATGGTGGAGCTGTGCGTGACCGCACCGTCGGTCGGACCCACGAGCACGGTCGACTCTGATCGGTAGACGACAGGTACGTTGGACGACGCGGTCATCCCGACGACGCCGCCCGCGATCACGAGCAGTGCGGGGATCCACCAGAGCCGGCGGACGCCCTCGGCCAGGTCTCGTAGCTCAAGCCTTCGGTTCACGCGACCTCCTGGGCCCGGGAGGGTGTCCGGCCGGACATCCTCGAGTAGATGCGGTGGTAGCCCCCGGCCATGGAGGGGAGACTGAAGCGGTCCACGACCATGCGGCGGTTTCGTTCGCCGAGCGCCGCACGCTCGTCGCGATCCATGTCGCGCAGGTGTGCGATCGCCGCCGCCAGGCCGGCGACATCCCCGACCTGCACGAGGTCCACCGGCTCGGTGCCGTCCATTGCCGCGACGATCTCCCGGTGCGGGGGGATGTCGGAGAGCACGACCGGTAGCCCCGATGCCCCCGCCTCGAGGACGGACAGCGGCAGACCTTCGCCGAGCGACGGCGAGACAAACAGATCCGCCTCACCGAGCACCCGGTAGACCTCGTCGCGCGGGAGCAGCCCCGGCAGGCGGAGCTGACCGGCGATGCCGAGCCGACGTGCCTGGTGCTCGAGGTCGGGCCGGAGCGGACCTTCGCCCACGACCACGAGCAGGTCGCCGGACCCGGCGGCCCTCGCGAAGGCGGCGAGCAGCGTCGCCTGGTCCTTGATCGGGATGAGGCGGCCCACGGTCGCGACCGTGACGCCGTCTCGCGGGCGGTCAGGTGCGGCACCGTCCACCGCATGTCCCGCCGGCAACCTGTCGATGCGGTCGACGTCGACACCGTTGGGCACCACGTCGATCCCGTGCCGGGCCAGGCGTCGCACCGGAGCGGGGACGCTCTCGGCCGCGGAACGGCTGCACGCCACGATCACCGGGAAGGCGGCGAAGGCGAGAGCTGCCAGCCAGCGGTTGCGCGGCCGGAGGTTGGGCCAGGAGTTGTGCAAGGTGAAGACCACGTCGCAGCGGCCGCGCCGCTCGAGCGCACACGCAGCGACAAGCAGAGCAGCACTCGCTGGAGCGTGGACGTGGACGACGTCGTAGTCGCCTTCACGCAGCGCCCGGCGCAGCACCGCAAGTGCGCCGCGCAGGGACCCGTCGCCCTCGAGTCGGGTGATCCGTGGGTCGCCGGCGACCGTGGCGGGGAACAGTGAGCACACCGTGAGCTGCCGCTCGTCGGCGACCGGTAGGCAGTGCTCGTTCCACTGGCTGTTCGTCGGGCCGGCCTGGACGACCACGTGGAGGATCCGCAGCAGACTCGAGTCGGACGAGGGGTCGGCCACGTTCGAGCCTTCCCGCACTCTGTCCCCAGCCATGCCTGTCCTTCCGGGTTGCCGATCGTGCTTGCTGCTACTGCAACGCTAGAAGCGCCTTCGACACCGAACCTCGGCCCTACGTCGTATGTCGAGTACGCCGTCCCCAGCCGTCCTGCTCCGCCGCACACGCGCTCATGGGCAACCAGCTGGTCGTCTCGGGGCGTGCGGCATGCCGGGGCGTCCGGCACTCATCTCAGTGCCGGATGATCGCCATCAGCTGCCTGCACAGCAGCAGGAGGTCGTAGCGCAACGACCTGTTGTGCAGGTAGCCCAGATCCAGCTGGACGCGCTCGTGGAGCAGGACCGCCTCGTAGTGGCCGGCCGGGTCGTCGGCCGCGGAGAGCCGTTCCGCCTCGTCCATGAACCCGAGCGTCGACGGACCCGCGAGACCGGGCCGAATCTCGAGCACCTGCCGCTCGGCCGGTGAGTAGAGCGCCACGTACTCCGGTGTCTCCGGTCGCGGTCCCACCAGCCCCATGTCGCCGACCAGCACGTTGACGAGCTGGGGGAGCTCGTCGAGGTACCACGCCCGGAGCACCCGGCCCACCCCCGTCACCCGCGGATCTCCTGTGGGTGAGACGTTGGCGGCGTGGCGGCCGGCTCCGTCGTACATCGTGCGGAACTTGTAGATCTCGAACAGCCGCCCGTGCCTGCCGACGCGTACCTGTTTGAAGATCACCGGGCCCGGCGTGTCGATCCGGACGAGCAGTGCGATCACGACCAGCAGCGGCGACAGCAGCAGCAGGGCCAGGAACGCCACCGACCGGTCGAACAGCGTGCGGCCCATCACGGCGCCACCCCGTCCGCGACTCCGTTCATCCCCCGGGAGGCCGACTCGCGCAGCAGCATGAACGGCTCCGCGGCGAGCAGTCCCGAGGCGACGCCGTGGTACTGCGCGTAGGCGGTCAGTGCCTCCATCGAGCGCGGGTGCGGGTAGGGCCGTACCTCGCTGTGGAAGGTGTCCGCATAGGCCTTCATGGCGGTGAGCTTCGTCTCCAGCGTCTCGCTGATGTCGACGTAGAGGTTCGGAGTGAACACGCTTCCGGGAATCGGTGGCGCCCAGTCCGTGGAGGAAGGGATCTGGAACGCGCACACCCGTCGGACGCTCGAGCCGCCGACAGGGCGGGTGGCGACCATCGTCGCCCGGGCCACCAGCCGGTGGTCGTCGTTGACGTCGCCGGCGAAGTGGGTCAGCACGACGTCGGGGCGCAGCTCGTCGATCGCCTGCTCGATCGGCTTGATCACGTCGAGCAGGCTGTGCGTGTCCAGGCGCTGGTCCGGCAGCCCCACCAGGGTCAGCCGCTCCACACCGAGGGTGTCGCAGGCCCGCCGTGCGCACTCGGCCTGGAGCTCGACGCGGTCGTGCCGTGAGGTCACCCCGTCGGTGAGCACGAGTGCCCACACCGTGTCGCCGCGTGCGGCGTGCCACGCCATCGTCCCGCCGGCTCCGAGGGTCTCGTCGTCGGGGTGCGCGGCGACGGTCAGGATCCGCATACGTCCTCCTCGTCGGTTGTGTCCTCATTCAGCACACCGCGAGCGAGGGGCTCAGGGCATCCTCCAATCGGCGTAGAGACGGTGCAGCGAACGCAGGGCGCAACCCGGGCCGTGTCCCGGCAAGGTGGGGTGAACGCTTACCTGACGAATGAGGGGTGCAGAAGAATGGCGCCACGGATCACGGTCCTGGGTTGTGGCTACCTCGGTGCGACCCATGCCGCCTGTATGGCCGAGCTGGGGTTCGAGGTTCTCGGCCTCGACGTGGACGAGGGCCGGGTGCAGGCGCTGCAGGAGGCGCGCCTCCCGTTCTTCGAGCCGGGTCTCGAGCCGATGCTGCGCAAGCACGTCGAGTCCGGCCGGCTCGCGTTCACCACGTCCTACCAGCAGGCCGCCGACTTCGGCGACGTCCACTTCGTGTGCGTGTCGACGCCGCAGCGTGACGGCGAGCTCGCCGCGGACGTGTCGTACGTCGACCGGGCCATCGAGTCACTGGCTCCACTGCTGGAGCGGCCGTGCGTGGTGGTCGGCAAGTCCACCGTGCCGGTGGGCACCGCCGCGCGTCTGGCCGAGAAGATCGTCGCGCTCGCCCCGGCCGGTGAGGAGGTCGAGCTCGCCTGGAACCCGGAGTTCCTTCGCGAAGGCTTCGCGCTCGACGACACGCTGCACCCGGGTCGACTGGTCTTCGGGCTGCTGCCCGGCATGGAGGGTGGCCGGGCCGACCAGGTGCTCAACGAGCTGTTCGCCGAGACCATCGCCACGGGCACCCCCGTCGTCCACGCGGACCTGGCCACCGCAGAGCTCGCCAAGTCCGCCGCGAACGCGTTCCTCGCCACCAAGATCTCGTTCATCAACGCGATGGCAGAGCTGTGCGAGGCCACCGGGGGAGACGTCACCGTGCTCGCCGACGCGATCGGCCACGACCCCCGGATCGGCCGGCAGTTCCTGAACGCGGGCCTCGGCTTCGGCGGCGGCTGCCTGCCGAAGGACATCCGGGGCTTCATGGCGCGCGCAGGTGAGCTAGGCGCGGGTGACGCGTTGACCTTTCTGCGTGAGGTGGACGCGATCAACCAGCGCCGGCGCGCACGCGTCGTGGACATGGCGGCCGAGCTGCTCGACCGGCCGTGGCCCGGCGCGAAGATCGCGGTGCTCGGTGCCGCGTTCAAGCCGGAGTCCGACGACATCCGTGATTCACCGGCGCTCAACGTGGCCGGCAGGCTGCACCTGTTCGGGGCGCACGTGACCGTGCACGACCCGCAGGCGATGGCCAACGCCCGGCGACTGTGGCCGACGCTGCACTACGCCGACTCGGTGATCGACGCCTGCCGCGGCGCGCATCTCGTGCTGGTCCTCACGGAGTGGGCCCAGTTCCGGCAGCTCGACCCGGCGGTGCTGGCGGGCGTGGTGGCCGCACCGGCGATCGTGGACGGCCGGAACTGCCTGGACCCGCTGGTGTGGCGCTCGGCCGGCTGGACGTACCGGGCACTGGGCCGCCCCTGACTCGCGCGAAGTAGGCGTCGACCTGGTCGGGGTACCAGCCGTGGGCCTCGCTCAGGCCGGCGGCGAGCATGGCGAGGTAGGCAGGTGACGGTTCGGTGTGCGTGACGTGGTCGAGCCCGTGCGGGGCGGTGAAGGTCAGCAACGGCAGCGCGTCGTGCTCACCGACCTGGATCAGCGTCTCGTAGTGGCCTGGCCCGGCGCGGTGGCGACCCTGGTCGAGGCCACCGAGCAGCACCTCCTCGAGCGGGTCGTCGGGATCGGGGACCCGGTGCATCTCCTGCGCGGCGATGTCGGCGAGCTGTGCGGCGGTCACCAGGTAGCCGCGGGCCGCGGTCGGACCGGGGACGTCGTGGTCGTAGAACGCGACCCCACCGCCCCACTGTGAGGACGTGCCGGCGAAGTAGAGAGACCCCGGAAGCTCGACGGCGATGCTGCGCCGGGGCAGCCGCGGGTCACGAGCGCCGGGGTTGCTGCGCACACCACCGGGCGGCCTTCCGCCCTCGATGTAGCAGGCGAGCCGCGCGGCTGCCATGTTCGAGCCGTAGCTGACGTACCAGACCTCGCCGGTGCCGGGGACTGCCTGAGGTGTCGGTTCGGTGTCATGCATCGCGTCTCCGGAACATACCCGGTCAGCCGCGCACTAGTACCGTGGGGAGGATGTCCGAAACCGCCACGCCGCGTACCCTGGCCGACCAGCTCCGCAGCTGGGGCCCGGCCGAGCTCGTGCGTCTGCTGACCCGCCGTCCGGACCTGGCGACCCCGGCCCCGCAGGACTCGGCCCAGCTCGCCTCGCGCGCCGGGACCCGGGCCTCGGTGCTGCGCGCGGTCGACCAGCTCGACCTGCTCGAGCTCACCGTGCTCGACGCCGCGATCGCGGTCGGCGGGACGGCAACGGTCGAGGACCTGCACCGGCACGTGCACGCGGCGCAGGAGTCGGTCGACCGGGCCGTGGACACGCTGGTGGCGATGGCGTTGCTGTGGGGTCCGCCGGAGCAGCTGCGCACGTTGAGCGTCCTCGGTGACATCGTCGGTACGTCGGTCAGCGGGCTCGGTCCGTCAGCGGAGTCGCTGCTCTCGTCGTACGGCCCGAACCGGGTCGGCACCCTGGCGAGGGACCTCGGAGTGGCACCGAGCGGTGAACGCCACCACGACATCGCGAGGATCGCCGCGCATCTCGCGGTCCGGGAGAATCTCGACGAGCTGCTCGCCGAGGTCGACCCGCAGGCGCGCAAGATCCTCGACCACCTGGAGCAGCAGGGTACCGAGGGCACAGTGGAGTCGACCGAACGCACGGTGGGCCGGCGCGATGCTCGCAGTCCGGTCGACCAGCTGCTCTCGCGCGGCCTGCTGATCGCGCGCGATCGCCGGCACGTCGCGGTGCCGCGCGAGGTGACGATCGGCCTGCGGGGCGGAAGGACCACCCGGCAGCCTGCGGACGTCGAGCCACCGCTGGCGACGTCTTCGCGGGGCCAGGCGCTGGTCGACCGGGCCGCGGCGGGGGCGGCGTTCGAGCTGGTGCGCCACGTCGAGCTGCTACTCGAGCACTGGGGCAACACCCCGCCGGGCGCGCTGCGCAGTGGCGGCCTGGGCGTGCGCGAGCTGAAGGCGGCGGCCGAGCTGCTGCACCTGGACGAGCCGACGACGGCGCTTCACATCGAGGTGGCCCTCGCCGCGGGACTGGTCGCGGTCGGCGCGACCGAGGACCTGGACGCGGCCTGGCTGCCCACCGACGGCTTCGACATCTG
Organism: Nocardioidaceae bacterium; assembly: GCA_035699065.1. Lineage (GTDB taxonomy): Bacteria > Actinomycetota > Actinomycetes > Propionibacteriales > Nocardioidaceae > Nocardioides_C. The sequence continues at coordinate 15,540 of DASSBE010000002.1, read as the reverse complement.
GAACGCCGCTTCCGTGGCCGAGCGCTGGGCGCGGCTGGCGCTGGCGTGGCTGGACAACCCGCGACTGACCGGGCTGGTCGGCACCCGCGACGACAACCGGAAACAGCTGAACACACTGGCGCCGGACCTCGAACGCGGATGGCTGCCGGAGACCCGCCGGATGGCGCTGGAGCAGCTGGCCGGGCTCGAGGAGGGCACGGTGCTCGCGGCCGGCACCGGGCCGGCGTCCCTGGTCGAGCGGATGAAGTGGCTGCGCCCGCGCCGGCCGTCCCAGCGCTCGGAGGCGATCGGTTGGCTGGCCCAGGAGGCGGCCGTCCTGGGCGTGGCCGGCCTCGGCGGCCTCGCGGCGCACGGGCGCGCGCTGCTCTCGGTCGAGGATCCCCGGCACGAGGCGCCCGCGGCGCTGGAGCCACTGCTGCCCGAGCCGGTGGACCACATCCTGCTTCAGGCCGACCTGACCGCGGTCGCCCCCGGTCCGCTGGAGCAGGAGCTGGCGCACAACCTGGCCACGATGGCCGACATCGAGTCCCGAGGCGGTGCCACCGTCTACCGGTTCACCGCGACGTCGGTACGACGGGCGTTCGACTCGGGGTGGTCGGCGGGGGAGATCCACGAGTTCGTCGCCGCAGCATCACGCACGCCGGTGCCTCAGCCGTTGGTCTACCTCGTCGACGACGTGTCCCGACGGTTCGGGACGGTCCGGGTCGGCGCGGCGGAGTCGTTCCTGCGCAGCGACGACGAGGCGGCCCTGGCCGAGCTGGTGCACGACCCCAAGGCGGCCTCGCTGCGGTTGCGCAGGATCGCGCCCACCGTCGTGATCAGCGACGTGCCGGTCGACGTACTCCTCCCCCGACTGCGCGAGCTGGGCACCGCGCCGGTGGTCGAGGCGCCGGACGGAACGGTGCGCCTGGCGCGCAAGGACGCGCAACGGGCCCGCTCACCGCGGCACCGGCCGCCGGTCGCCCAGGCCCGGGCCGGCGCCCGGATCTCCGCGACGGTCAACGCGATCCGCGCCGGCGACGAGGCAGCCGCCAACCGACCGACGGGCGCCGAGCAGGCACCGGCCGGACCGATGTCGACGATGGCGGCGTTGCGGGAGGCCGTGGAGACCGGCAGCACGGTGTGGATCGGTTACGTCGACAACCACGGCACCACGGTCGAACGCGTGGTGGAGCCGGTCAAGGTGGAAGGGGGATGGCTCAGCGCCTTCGACCGCCGCAGCGACTCCGTGCGGTCGTTCGCCGTCCACCGGATCATGGGAGTCAACGTGGTTGGCCGCGGTCGGTAAGATCTACTCATGGACTTTGTTCGTTACGCCGAGCGCTCCGCCGACCTCGTGAACGCGGAGATCGGCGACACGCAGTCACTGGTCGGGCTGCTGAACGCCCGCGAGTGGCTGCACGCCCAGGTGGTGGACCGGGACGCGGCCACGCTGCGCCGCTTCCAGAAGGAGCTCCGCCCGGTCTTCGAGGCGTCGAACCGCAGTGACGAGGCGTCCGTCGTGGAGCAGCTCAACACCTTGCTGGCCAAGCACCCCGTGACGCCGTACATCGCGGGCCACGAGCCAGGCAAGTGGCACATGCACGTCGCGGACCGCAGCTCCTCGGTCGCCGACCTGCTGATCGCGGAGTCCCTGATGGGGCTGTCCACGCTGGTGTGCGACCTCGGCGCGACCCGGCTCGGCGTGTGTGACGCAAGCCCGTGCACGAACGTGTTCGTGGACACCTCACCGAACCTGTCCCGGCGCTACTGCTCGGACCGCTGCTCGTCGCGCGCGAACGTCGCCGCCTACCGTGCCCGACAGCGCGCGGTCGCGACCAGCCCCGCCGTCGAGCAGACCGGATGAACACCACCCCACGAAACTGCTCGCTGCGCTCGCACTTCCGAGGGGACCCCGGATGAACGACGGACCGCTGATCGTCCAGTCCGACAAGACGCTCCTGCTGGAGATCGACCACGAGCGGGCACAGGACTGCCGCAAGGCGATCGCGCCGTTCGCGGAGCTCGAGCGGTCGCCGGAGCACGTCCACACCTACCGGCTGACCCCACTGGGCCTGTGGAACGCACGCGCCGCGGGCCACGATGCCGAGCAGGTGGTGGACACGCTGCTCGCCTACTCGCGTTATGCCGTGCCGCACGCGCTGCTGGTCGACATCGCGGAGACCATGGCCCGCTACGGCCGGCTCCGCCTCGACAAGCACCCGACCCACGGCCTGGTGCTCACCAGCAGTGACCGCCCGGTGCTCGAGGAGGTGCTGCGGGCGAAGAAGGTCAAGCCGATGCTCGGAGAACGACTGGACGCCGAGGCGGTCGTCGTACACCCCTCCGAGCGCGGCAACCTGAAGCAAGCACTGCTCAAGATCGGGTGGCCGGCGGAGGACTTCGCGGGCTACGTCGACGGCGAGGCGCACGCGATCGACCTGGACCAGGACGGCTGGCAGCTGCGCGGCTACCAACGTGAGGCGGCCGAGTCGTTCTGGCACGGCGGGTCCGGGGTGGTGGTGCTGCCCTGCGGCGCGGGCAAGACGATCGTGGGTGCGGCGGCGATGGCGCAGGCCAAGGCCACGACCCTGATCCTGGTGACCAACACGGTCTCGGCTCGGCAGTGGAAGGAGGAGCTGATCCACCGCACGTCGCTGACCGCCGACGAGATCGGCGAGTACTCCGGCACGAAGAAGGAGATCCGTCCGGTCACGATCGCGACGTACCAGGTGATGACCACGCGCCGGAAGGGCGTCTACGCCCACCTCGAGCTGTTCGACGCGAAGGACTGGGGTCTGGTGGTCTACGACGAGGTGCACCTGCTTCCCGCGCCGATCTTCCGGATGACCGCGGATCTTCAGGCGCGCCGCCGGATCGGGCTGACCGCGACGCTGATCCGCGAGGACGGTCGCGAGGGCGACGTGTTCAGCCTGATCGGCCCGAAGCGGTACGACGCACCGTGGAAGGACATCGAGGCGCAGGGCTACATCGCTCCCGCCGACTGCATCGAGGTGCGGGTGACCCTGCCCGAGAGCGAGCGGTTCGTCTACGCGACCGCCGAACCGGACACGCGCTACCGGCTCGCGGCCTGCACCGCGGTGAAGAACCCGATCGTCGAACAGCTGGTGAAGAAGCACGCGGGTGAGCCGACCCTGGTGATCGGGCAGTACATCGACCAGCTCGACGAGCTCGCGGAACGGCTCGACGCACCCGTGATCAAGGGCGAGACACCGGTCAAGGAGCGCGAGCGGCTGTTCAACGCGTTCCGGCACGGCGAGCTGAGCCTGCTGGTCGTCTCCAAGGTCGCGAACTTCTCGGTCGACCTGCCCTCGGCGGCGGTCGCGATCCAGGTGTCCGGCTCGTTCGGGTCGCGTCAGGAGGAGGCCCAGCGGCTCGGCCGGCTGCTGCGCCCGAAGAAGGACGGCGGGTCGGCGCGCTTCTACGCGATCGTCTCCCGCGACACCGTCGACGCCGACTTCGCGCAGCACCGGCAGCGCTTCCTGGCCGAGCAGGGCTACGCCTACCGGATCATGGACGCCGACGACATCGCCGCCGACTCGTGAGCTAGCCGCGCAGCCAGGCCCGCTTCGCGCGGCGCCAGACGCCCACGTCGGTGGTGAGGTGCACGCCCTTCGGCAGCGTGTTGTGGCAGCCGCCCGCGTTCCGGTACCGGCCCTTGCCGGCCCACACCAGGGTCACGTTCTTGTACCGCCCTGCAGGCCACAGCTGCGGCTGGCAGGAGGAGTACGACGGCTGGTCGAGGCGGAAGATCGTGTTCCGGACGACCACCTTGTGCGCCGCGTCCTCGCTCCACTTCCAGATCCCGTAGGAACCGCGCCAGACGTTCTTCCGCTTCGTGGGTGTGCAACGTCCGAGCTCGACACTCTCACTGTCGCAGTACTCGGGCCCGAGCGGCTGAGGCTTGACGTAGACGAGCGACCGGACGACCTTGAGGAACTGCGGGCCGGAGCCGTTGCGGGCGGTCTCCGAGCCTTTCGGCCGCTCGGCGAACATCGTGAAGACACCGTCGAACAGACTGTTGCGGACCACCATGTTGTGCGGAGTCTGCTCGTTCTCGATGCCGTCGTCGCGGATGTATTTGGCATGCACGTGATCGAGGTAGGTCGTGCTGTCCCAGCGGGCCGCGTTCGGGTCGTAGGCATCCTCGAAGTCCTCGGCGTACGTGTTCCGGATGACCAGGAAGTTGCCGGGCGTGTCCGTCAACGTCTGCCGGAAGACCTCGCCGCCCATCCGCTCGCCACCGTCGTCGCCGTTGTACCACTGGTCGCGGGTCCAGCGCTTCGGCACGCTGCCGAAGACCGCACCGCCGATGATGCAGCCGCGCGTCCAGGCCTCCGACCGGACCGGGTACTCGATCGGGTCGGGCGTGTTCTCGCGCCAGACCGCCCCGCGCAACTCCCAGGTGCCCCCGCGGTTGGTCGCGTTGATGCCCTGGTGCCGGGCTCCGCTGACCCTCTTGGTGACCGCGGGGCAGCGCGGCGGGTCGATGGACGTCCGGGCGGACAGTCGTGCGGATGTGGGGACGGTCGACGGCGCGGCCAGCAGGGCGGAGGCCGGGCCGGCCCCCAGCACGAGGGCGGAGGCGAGTGCCGAGATCACAAGGGCGCGTTTCACGGGGCGTGAGTCTACGTGAAACCTCCCATTCCCGGGTGAACTCGTCCGAGCCGGGCCAGACCACCTGTTCTCGGACCTTCGGTCCATCACGACCGTTCGACGACCTGTCCAAGTCGCACACATGTGCAGTTGTGGTCCCTGAAGGCGTCGATCGCCAGCAACAACGGCACATGTGTGCAGTTTGTGAAGCCGGTCTCGCCGGAAAACCGGGTGACCGCGCCGGCGCGGGCTGGTAACGTCGCACGGCTCCCACACCAGCTCCCACGGAGGTTCTGCGTGCCTGCTCCCACGCCAACGTCCATCCCGCCTGACCCGCATCACGTCCCCGAGACCGACCCCGACAGCGACCTGAGCGCTGAGCGGGCCCACCTGACCGACTCACGCACCGCACTCGCGAGGATGCGCGCCCGCACCGCCTCCCTGGACAGCTCGGCCGCCGGCGACTGGGTCAGCCAGCAGTTCCTCGAGTCGGCGATCTTCCGGCGGATGAAGGCGCTCGAGGACGACCCGACGGTCCCGTTGTTCTTCGGCCGGCTCGACTATGACGAGGAACACCCCGACGCGCTCGGCGAACGGTTCTACATCGGCCGCCGGCACGTGACCGACGAGGCCGGTGACCCGATGGTCGTCGACTGGCGGGCACGGATCAGCCGGGCGTTCTACCGGGCCAGCAAGGCCGAGCCGATGGGGGTCGAGCTGCGGCGACGGTTCGGGTTCCAGCACGGGGAGATGACCGCGTTCGAGGACGAGGAGCTGCTCGCCGGGGTCGAGCAGGCACACTCGCAGATCCTGGAGGCGGAGATCGAGCGGCCGCGGGTCGGGCCGATGCGCGACATCGTCGCGACGATCCAGCCGGAGCAGGACCTGATCGTGCGCTCCGAGCTCGAGCAGTCGGTGTGCGTGCAAGGTGCGCCCGGCACGGGGAAGACCGCGGTCGGCCTGCACCGGGCCGCCTACCTGCTCTACGCGCACCGCGACCAGCTCTCGCGCCAGGGCGTACTCGTGGTCGGACCGAACGCGTCGTTCCTGCGTTACATCGGTGACGTGCTCCCGGCACTGGGTGAGATCGATGCGGAGCAGACCACGATCGAGGAGCTTGTCGGCAAGACGCTGTCGCGAGTCAACGCCAGGTACTCCATCCGCGGCACCGACCCGGCCGAGGTCGCGACGCTCAAGGGCGACGCTCGGATGGCGGAGGTGGTCAACCGGGCGATGTGGTCGCTGGTGCGAGCCCCCACGGAGGGGTTGGTGGTGCCGCGTGGCGCCCGGCGCTGGCGGGTCGCCGGCTACGAGGCCGAGGAGATCGTCGCGGCACTGCGCGCCCGTGGCGTCCGGTATGGCGCGGCCCGCGCGATGCTCCCGCAGCGGCTGGCGCACACCATCCTGGTGAAGATGGAGCTGGCCGGGGACTCCCCCGACGACCGGGTCCAGGACGCGGTGGCGCGGAGCCGGCCGGTGAAGCAGTACGCCGACCTGCTCTGGCCGGCCGTCGACCCGGCGCGGCTCGTGCTGCGGCTGCTCAGTGATCCGGCGTTCCTGGCGCAGGCCGCCGACGGCATCCTGACCGACGAGGAGCAGTTGCTGCTGCTCTGGCCGAAGCCCCCGAAGGGGCCCGGGTCCGCGCGGTGGTCGCTGGCCGATGCGGTGTTGATCGACGAGGTCGCGGACCTGGTGAACCGGACGGCGAGCGTCGGGCACGTCGTCGCCGACGAGGCGCAGGACCTCTCCCAGATGATGCTGCGCGCCGTTGGCCGCCGGTGCTCCACGGGCTCGACGACGGTGCTCGGTGACCTGGCACAGGCCACCACGCCGTGGGGCAGCCGGTCCTGGGAGGACGCGTTGCGGCACCTCGGCAAGGCCGAGGCCCACATCGAGCAGCTGACCAAGGGCTTCCGCGTGCCGGGTGAGGTGATCGAGTACGCCGCACGCCTGCTCCCGCACATCGCACCGGACCTGGAGCCGCCGACGTCGGTGCGGCGGGCGCGCGGCGAGCTCGAGGTCACTGCGGTGTCCGACCTGGGGGCCGCGACCGTGGCCGCCGCCCGGATCGAGGCGGAGAAGGTCGGCTCGGTGGGTCTGATCACGCCCGACGCGCTGGTGTCCTCGGTGGCCTCGGCGCTAAGCGCGGGCGGCATCGGCTTCGCGGTCCTCGGCGAGGAGCTGGCCAACGTAGAGTCGGAGTTCGACGTCGCGCTCGACGTGGTCCCGGCCTCGCTGGCCAAGGGTCTGGAGTTCGACCACGTCCTGCTGCTGGAACCGGCCGGGATCGTGTCCGGGGAACCCGACCGGGTGACCGGGCTGCGGCGGCTGTACGTGTGCCTCACCCGTGCCGTCACGTCCCTGGTCGTGCTGCACAGCGAAGGGCTACCGGAGGAGCTCGGGGCCCCGGCGAGTGACCGTGGCCTGATCAGCTGACTGCGCTGGCGTCGGCGTTGCTTTGGCGCAGGGCGTCCCACAGGAGGTCGCCGAGGTGGCGAGTCAGTGGGGGAGCCGGTGTGGTCGACGAGCCAGTACCAGCCGTGTGGTGAGCGCCAGAGGTAGGTCCCTGGCTCGGGTTGTCGCAGCCGCCAGCGGCCGTGGGTCTTGAGCCGGTTCGGCACCCAATCACGTGGTCCACAAGGCGAATCTCGAGCTCGGTGCATCCGGTGCCGGAAACGACGACGCTCAAGTGCAAGACTCGGTGGATGAGCGACATTCGCAGCCACTGGCCGGAGATCCTCGCGGACCAGGAGCCGCTGCGGGAGCGCCTGGTCGCGGCCTACTCCGAGCCGCACCGGCGCTACCACGACCTCCGCCACCTCGAGGAGGTGCTGGAGCGGATCAGTCTCCTCGTCGACGCAGCGGGAGACACGTTCCTGCAGCACATCGACCTGGACGCCGTACTCCTTGCGGCCTGGTTCCACGACGCCGTCTACGACGGCGACCGGGACGACGAAGACCGCTCCGCATCGCTGGCCGAGCGCGAGCTGGCCGCCGCTGACGTGGACGACGACCTGGTCTCCGAGGTGGCGCGGTTGATCCGGCTGACGGCGACGCACGAGGTGGTCGACGACGACCTCGCCGGCCAGGTGCTCTGCGATGCGGACCTGGGCATCCTGGCCGCGGAGCAGGAGCGCTACGAGCAGTACGCGGCCGCCGTCCGGCAGGAGTACCAGCACATCGGCGACGACGACTTCCGCACCGGACGGACGGCGGTCCTGGCGAGGCTGCTCGAGGCACCGGCACTGTTCACGACCGCCTACGCGAAGCGGCACTGGGAGCAGGCAGCGCGCGCCAACTTGGAGCTGGAGATGTCCCAGCTCGAACGGTGACCGGTCACGGGTAGAACCACAACGACGTGCAGTCGCGACAGGCTTGGGCCACTCCCCCGCTCGAGCACGGCGGTCACGCGTGTCGAGTGCACGTCCTTGAGGCCGGCTTCCGGGTCCGGCGGAGATGTCGCCACCTCAGCAAGACGCGCGCGAGCCACACGTTCCCGGCCGCCACGGCGGCGAACATCAGCGTGTACACGACCGTGACCGGCCACATCGGCCCACCGTCGCCGGCTTCGGTCACGTTCCAGATTCCCGCTCCCACCACATAGATCAGCGGTAGAGCCGGGATGATCACCGGAACCGTCAACAACAGCGCGGCGCCCTCGCCCCATGAACCCGGCGCCCGGACTCCAGAACGCGCGCGCCGCCAGGGCCGCCACCGCGCCGACGTACAGCCCCGCCGACAACCACGCCCGTGTCCGCATGCAACGACCGTAGACGGTCAGTCAGAGCAGCGCCGGCTCGCGCAGCACCAGCGTCCCGGCGTCCGCATCCAGAACCGCCGGCACCCCGAACGGGAAGGCCAGGTTCCGGTCGACGTGCCCGGTCGGCACATCCCGGAGCATGGGTACGGCGAGCGGGGCGAGCCGGTCCTCGACAAGCCGACGGACCGAGTCCGGAGTCCCGCAGCCGGTGAACTGGCCGACGGCGATCCCCCGCACCTTGTCGAACCAGCCGGCCCGCAACAGCTGGGTCAACAGCCGGTCCAGCCGGTAGAGCTCCTCGCTGACATCCTCGAGAACCGCGATCGACTCGGCGGCGGGCTGCGCGTCCGGTGTCCCGATCCCGGCCGCGAGGAGCGCCACGTTGCCGCCCACCAGCACACCTTCGGCGCGGCCGCCGACCAGCGCCGGGACCGGCGCCGGCGTCAACGTGAGCCCCGGCTCCGGCTCGAACAACAGCGACCGCAGATGTGCCCGTGACTCGTCGTCCCCGGCACCGAGGCTGGTCACCACCGGCCCGTGGATGGTGGAGATGCCCAGCCGCGCGGCGAACGCCTGGTGCAGCGCGGTCACGTCGGAGAAGCCGACCAGCACCTTCGCGCCGGCCGACCCGAGCGCGGTCCAGTCGAGCAGGTCGACCATCCGCTGGGCGCCGTACCCGCCGCGCGCGCAGAATACGGCGGTGACGGACGGGTCACACCAGGCGTGCATGAAGTCGGCAGCGCGCTCCGCGTCGGTCGCTGAGAGGTAGGAGAACCGTTCGTGCTCGCCGCGCACGTTGTCCATCAACGTCACCGACAGCCCCCACGACTCGAGCACCCCGAGCCCCGTATCCAGCCGGTCCGCAGGAACCGGCCCGGCCGGGGACGTCACCGCCACCACGTCTCCGGCACGCAACCGTGGCGCCCGGATCAGCGAGCGGCCCGGCTTCTTCGGGGCGGGCGTCTCCGGCTTCCGGCGCCGCAGGCCGGCTCCGAGCAACCGCGCGATCAGCTCACGACTCGTCACCGGCGTCGCCCCGGCAGCGAGCACCATGGCGTAACGCTCCGCCGGGATGTCGTAGTGGTCGCGGTCGAAGCCGCGCGACGGGATGCCGATGCCGGCCGCGAACCGGTGCAGCTCCTCGAACGACGCGTCGCTGGCCAGGTGCGACCAGAGCCGACCGTGCCCCGCGGAGTTCGGCGGATCGATCAGGACAGTCACGGCGTCACTCCGGCTGTCGCCCGAGAGCACGGTCGACCGCGTCGTCGAGCAGCATCCGCCACGACCGCACGTGCCCGGCGTCGACGTGCGCCTTCGTCCAGGACCCGCCCGGCCGCACCGACGACCCGACGTGGAACTGCCGGACCCCGGCTCGCACCAGCCACGGCACGTGCTCAGCGCGCAGGCCGCCGCCGGCCATCAGCAGCCGGGCCACGTCCGGGTCGGCCGCGGCACGGTCGGTCAGCTCGTCGTGGCCGACCTCCAGCCCGCGTGAGGACCCTGCGGACAGCACCGCATCGAGCCCGGGCAGGTGGCGCACCTGACGCCAGGCACGGTCGGTCTCCAGGGCCGAGTCGATCGCCCGGTGGAACGTCCACGGGACCTCGGGCAGCTTGTCGGCGAGATAGGCGCACAGCTCCATGTCGACCTCGAGGTCCGCGTCGAGGAACCCGAAGACCACGCCCTCCGCACCCACGGACAGGTAGTCCTCGGCCAGTCCGACCAACCGCGACAGCTCGCCCCCCGTCGTACTGAACCCGTCGTTGAGCCGGAGCATCACCCGCGCCGGCACCGCGGTCTCCTTGCAGATCGCGGAGACCAGCGCCGGCTCCGGGGACAGGCCACCGGAGTCCATGGCGGCGACCACCTCCAGCCGGTCCGCGCCACCTTCGTCGGCACCCTCGACGTCGCGCGGATGGACCACGATCACCTCGAGCAGCGCTGCCCGCTCCTGCATCCGCTCACCTCCGCCACGACTTGGTGCTCCGGCACAATAGACATCGTGACATCCGACGACGCCCTGATGACCGCCCGTGCACTCGTGTTGCACGACCTCGAGGCGACGCGCGCGGTGAACCCGGAGTCGGTCTCGGTCCTCGAGGAGGCCGTGACCACCCGGCGTTGGTGGGCGTCGCAGTGGGAGCAGGGCAAGGAGTACGTCGCCGGGCTGATCGCGCAGGACGTCCAGGACGCGTTGCTGGACAAGGTCGGCCGGTGGCCGCTGTGCCGCGCCTGCGACGAGCTCGACCCGCACGCGCTCTACATCCATCCCGAGCTCGGCGGCCCGCACCCGACCTGGGTGTGCGAGAACTCCGGCATCTCGGTCGCCCCGCTCGGCGAGCTGCCCCACTGAGGACGCCGCACGTCCCAGCACGGCTCAGCGGCGCGAGACCAGCCTGCGCAGCACCAGCAGTCCGACCACGACCGCGGCGAGCTGCTTCCAGTACGACCTGAGCAGGATCGGGAACACGGTGGCTCCCAGGTCGAGCGCACCGCCGTCCGTGGGCGGGGGCGGCTCGTGCGCCGCGTGTTCGCCCGGCTCCCGGCCCGCGGACACCCCCGAGTACGTCGACGCCGGGGCCTTGCGGGTGGGGCCGCTCGCCGCAGCGGCCGACCCATCACCCGCGGTGGTCGACGTGTCGCCGGCCGCCGCCTCGACGTCGGCAACGTCGGCACCACCGACCTTCGACTCCAGGCAGTCCACGAACTGCTGCAGCAGCTTGTCCGAGACGTCCTGGATCACTCCGCGGCCGAACTGGGCCGGCTTCCCGGTGATCGCCAGGTCCGTCCTCACCTCGACGTCGGTGCTGCCGGGACTGCTCGAGGTCATCACGGCAGTCACCGTGGCGCCCGCCGTACCGTTTCCGCGTTTGTCCTTGCCTTTGGCCTCGATCACGAACCGGTGCGCCGACTCGTCACGCTCGAGGAACTTGCCGGTGCCGGAGTACACCAGCGAGATCGGGCCTAGCTTCACCTTGCACGATCCCTTGAACTCCTCGCCCTCCACGGAGGTCACCGTGGCGCCCGGGAAGCAGCCGGCGACCGACTCGATGTCGTTGAACGCCGACCACGTGTCCTCGACCGACGCCGGCACCGTGAACGTGTGGGTCAGGTCCACGGCTACGCCCCCGCGGCGGCGAGCACCGCACGCCGGGTCAGCACGGTCGCCAGATGCCGCCGGTAGTCGGCGTCGCCGTTGAGGTCGGAGGGCGGGTTGGTGCCCTCGGCCGCCGACGCGGCAGCAGCGCGCACCGCCTCGTCGGTCGCGGACTGGCCGACCAGCGCCTGCTCGACCGCCCGGGCGCGCAACGGCGTCGAACCCATGTTGGTGAGCCCGACCCGTGCCTCGCTGATCGTGCCGCCGTCGGCGTTCACCGCGGCCGCGACCGCGACGATCGGCCACTGGTGCGCGACCCGCACGAACTTCTCGTAGTGCGCGCCCCAGCCGGTGTGCTTCGGGACCCGGACCTCGGTCAGGATCTCGCCGTCCTGCACGGCCGTGGTGAACAGGTCCTCGAAGAAGTCGTCGGCGGCGACCGTCCGCGAGCCACCGGAGCCGGCGATCACGAAGGAGGCGTCCAGCGCCAGTGCCGGCGCGCCGAGGTCACCGGCCGGGTCGGCGTGCGCGAGTGCCCCGCCGAAGGTTCCCCGGTGCCGGACCTGCGGGTCCGCGAGCTGCTCGACCGCCTTGGTGAGCAGCAGGGCGTGCTCACGCACCAACGGGTCGGCGAACACGTCCGAGTGCGTGGTCATCGCACCGATCACGATCGCGTCCCCGTCGTCGCGCACCCCGCGCAGCGAGTCGATCCGGCCGAGGTCGACGACCACCGACGGCACGTTGAGCCGCATCCGTAGCACCGGCAGCAGGCTCTGCCCGCCGGCCATCACCTTCGCGTCCTCCCCGGCCTCGGCCAGCGCGGACAGGGCCTCCTCGACCGTGGCCGGTGCGACGTACTCGAACTCTGCGGGCCTCATCGGACATCTCCCTGCGCTGTGTCGGTGCCGGTCGCCACGTTCGGGCTCTGGTCCTCGTCGAAGTGCGGCATCGCGCCCTTCTCCGTCGGTTCGCCACCACCGGCTCCCGAGCCGTGGATCGCCTTCCAGATCCGTTCCGGCGTGCACGGCATCTGTACGTCGGACACCCCGAACGGCTGCAACGCATCGACCACCGCGTTCACGACCGCCGGTGTCGACGCGATCGTGCCTGCCTCCCCCACGCCCTTGGTCCCGAGCGGGTTCGACGTGGACGGAGTCACCGTGCGATCGGTGTCGAAGCTGATCGTGTCCGCCGCGGTAGGCACCAGGTAGTCCACGAAGGACGCCGAGACCAGCGTCCCGGCCGCGTCGTGCACCGCCTCCTCCCACAGCGCCTGCGCGATGCCCTGGACCAGGCCGCCGTGCACCTGGCCCTCGACGAGCAGCGGGTTGACGATGTTGCCGACGTCGTCGACCGCGACGTACTTGCGCATCTTGACGCCGCCGGTCTCGGTGTCGATCTCCAGTGCACACAGGTGGGTCCCGTGCGGGAAGGAGAAGTTGCTCGGGTCGAACGTCGCGTCCGCGTCGAGCCCCGGCTCCACGCCGTCGGGCAGGTTGTGCGCGGAGAAGCTGGCCAGCGCCAGCTCGCCGATGCCGATCCCCTTGTCGGTGCCGGCGACGCTGAACCGGCCGGCCTCGAACTCGATGTCGTCGACGCTTGCCTCGAGCAGGTGCGCCGCGATCGGCTTCGCCCGCTCGATCACCTTGTCGGCAGCCGCGACGACCGCGGAGCCGCCGACCACCAGCGACCGGGAGCCGTAAGTGTCCAGGCCCTTGTGCGAGACCTGGGTGTCGCCGTGCAGCACCTCGATGTCCTCGAACGGCACGCCGAGCCGGTCCGCGGCGATCTGCGACCACGCGGTGACGTGGCCCTGGCCGTGCGGCGAGACACCGGTGACCACCTCGACCTTGCCGGAGGGCAGCATCCGGACCTGCGCGTGCTCCCAGCCGCCGGCGCCGTAGTTCAACGACCCGAGCACCCGGGACGGTGCAAGCCCGCACATCTCGGTGAACGTGGAGACGCCGATGCCGAGCTGGACCGGGTCGTTCGACTCACGGCGCCGCTTCTGCTCGGCGCGCAGCTCGTCGTAGCCGAACATCTCCTTGGCCCGCGCGGTGGCGGCCTCGTAGTTGCCGGAGTCGTACTCCAGCCCGGCCACGGTCGTGAACGGGAACTCCTCGTGCTTGATCCAGTTCTTCTCCCGCACCTCGATCGGGTCCATGTCGAGCTCCGCGGCGAGCTGGTCCATCATCCGCTCGATCGCGTAGGTCGCCTCCGGCCGGCCGGCGCCGCGGTAGGCGTCGGTCCAGGTCAGGTTCGTGAAGATGTTCGTGCAGTTGAACTGGTAGGCGGGGAACTTGTAGATCCCGATGAACATGAACGCGCCGAGGATCGGGATGCCCGGCGTGACCAGGCCGAGGTACGCGCCCATGTTCGCGAGCAGGTCCACCTTCAGCCCGGTGACGGTGCCGTCGCGCTTCGCCGCCAGCGTCAGCTTCTGCCACTGGTCACGGCCGTGGTGGCCGGCCATCATCGACTCGGAGCGGGTGTCGGTGTACTTGCACGGCTTGCCGGTACGACGGGCGACGAGCATCGTGATCACCTCTTCAGGGGTGACCTGCAGCTTGCCGCCGAACCCGCCGCCGACGTCCTGGGCGATGACCCGGATCTTCGACTCGGGGATCCCGAGCGTGAGCGCGAGCATCAGCTTGAGGATGTGCGGGATCTGCGTGGACGACCACATCACGTACTGCTCACCGGTCGGGTCGACGGCGTAGGAACGTGGCTCCATGTAGGCAGGGATCAGCCGCTGCTGGCGGTACTCCCGCTCGATCAGCACCTCCGCGTCCCGGATCGCGTCGTCGACGGAGCCGCCGGTGCCGGCGCCGGCGGAGTCGAACTGCCAGAACGCGGACTTGTTGGTGCCGAGGTCCGGGTGCGCCAGCACGGTGTCCGCGGCGGCCTCCTTGAGGTCCACCACGGCGGGGAGCTCCTCGTAGTCGACGTCGACCAGCTCGGCGGCGTCGCGCGCCTCGTCCGCGGACCGGGCGGCGACCACGGCGACGATCTCCCCGGCGAAGGTGACCCGGTCGACCGCGATCGACGGGTGCGCCTGTGACTTCTGGTCCTCGGCGATCGGCCAGGCGCACGGCAGCGCGCCCTGCTCGTCCGCGACGTCGGCACCGGTCAGCACGGTGACCACGTTGCGGGACTTCTTGGCCTCCGAGACGTCGATGTGGGTGATCTTCGCGTGCGCGAACGGGCTGCGCACCATCGCCAGGTGCAGCATGCCGGGAAGCATCACGTTGTCGGTCCACTTCGCGCGGCCGGTGATCAGTCGCTGGTCCTCCTTGCGACGCCGCGCGCTGCCGATCTCGTGGGCCTGCTCGGCGGGTCGGTCCTCGGTGACGGTCATGCCGACGCACCCCCGCTCGCGGCGGTCTGCACGGCCTTGACGATGTTGTGATAGCCGGTGCACCGGCACAGGTTGCCCTCGAGCCCGGTCCGGATCTCCTCCTCGGACGGGTTCGGGTTCTCGTTCAGCAGGTCGACGCTCTGCATGATCATCCCCGGGGTGCAGTAGCCGCACTGGAGCGCGTGGCACTCGCGGAACGCGGCCTGCACCGGGTGCAGCTCGCCGTCCGTCGCGAGCCCCTCGATCGTGGTCACCGTGTGGCCGTCGGCCTGGACCGCGAGCATGTTGCAGGACTTGACGCTCCTGCCGTCGAGGTGGACGGTGCAGGCGCCGCAGTTGCTGGTGTCACAACCCACGACGGTCCCGGTCTTGCCGAGTCGTTCCCGCAGGTAGTGCACGAGCAGCATGCGTGGTTCGACATCGTCGGCATAGTCGGCCCCGTCGACCTGGACGTTGATGCGCGTCATAGATGACTCCTCAGGCGTGGACAGCGAAGAGCCTGATCGTTGCGCTTTTGACTGAAAGTGACAAGGGTCGCCCGGCCCTGTACGAGACGGGCGGGTCGCGGGCAGCGCCGAACGGTGCGGTTCAGGCCTCTTCGAGCGCCGCTGCCAGCGTCCCGTGGTGGATCGGTCCAGCCACCTCGGCCAGCCGTTCACCGCGTCCGCCCCAGCGGAGCATGATGATCTCCGCCGCGATGCTGACCGCGGTCTCCTCCGGTGTCCGCGC
>DASSBE010000001.1:0-31553 GCA_035699065.1 Nocardioidaceae bacterium | reverse complement strand
ACTACGGGACGGAAACCGCTCACTCCAAATCGGGCGCTGTGGTTCGGCTCACTCCTTGGGCTTCGGCTTGGTTGCCCCCGCTTGCTCGAGCGCCTGCGTGACGAGGTCCCGGGCCTCGTCCTGCGCCCGGGCGTAGCCCTCGAGGTCACCGGACTGCAGCGCCTTCTCGGCCTCGGCGAACTTGTCCTCGGCCTGTTGCAGCAACGACTGCACGTCGCCGGAGACGCCCGGCTGGTCAGTCCCCGGCTCCTCGGACGGACCGCCTGGCTCGCCGGGATCGCTCTCGTCGACGAGCGAGTCCTCGCCCCCGGTCACCCCGAGCACGTCGTCGAGCGCCGTCGCCAGGGTCGGACCGAAGCCGACGTCCTTGCCGAACGACACCAGCACGTAGCGCAGCACCGGGTAGGTGCCCTCACCTTGTTCACGCAACGTGTACAACGGCTGCACGTAGAGCAGGCCCTCCCCCACGGGCAACGTCAACAGGTTGCCGAACAGTGCCTTGGAGTTGGTCCGGGTGAACGCCAGCAACGCGTTCTGGATCTCCTGGTCGGCCGCGAACTGGTTGGCGATCTGCGAAGGACCAGGGATCTGTGTGTTGCCGGGCAGCCGCAGGATCCGGATCTGGCCGTAGTCGTCCTCGGCCGCGTCCGCGTCCACCGAGATGAACGACGCCAGGTTCTGTCGCTTCTGCGGCACGTAGACGCTCGTCAGCGAGAACACCGGCTCAGAGCCACCGGTCGGCGTCTTCACCGAGAGACGGTACGGCGGCTGCGACTGGTTCTTGTTCGTCGGGTCCTGAGGCACGCTCCACTTGTCGCTGCCCTCGTAGAACGTCTTCGGCTGCGTGACGTGGTACTCCTGCAACAGGTTGCGCTGCACCTTGAACAGGTCGTCGGGGTAGCGCATGTGCGAGAGCAGCTCGTCCGAGATCGACGACTTCGGCTCCACCGCCCCCGGGAAGGCCGCCGACCACGCCTTGAGGATGGGGTCCTTCTCGTCCCACTGGTAGAGCGTGACGGTCCCGTCGTACGCGTCGACCACCGCCTTGACCGAGTTGCGCATGTAGTTGATCTCGTCGCTCGGCAGGGTGGCGTACGTCGTACGCGGCGCCAGCGAGTCGGAGACCATGTCGCGCAACGACCGCTTCTCCGAGATCGGGTACCGGTCGGTGGTGGTGTACGCGTCGAGGATCCACACCACGCGCCCGTCGACGACGGCCGGGTAGGAGTCACCGTCCACGGTCAGCCACGGCGCGACCTTCTGCACCCGGGTGCGAGGCTCGCGGTCGTAGAGGATCTTGGACTCGGAGTTGACCCGGTTCGAGAGCACGATGTTCGGCTCGCTGAACTTCACCGCGAACAGCAGCTTGTGCAGCAGGCCTCCGACCGGGACACCGGCCTTGCCATCGTAGGTGTTCCGCACCGCACGACTGCCGGCTCCCTCACCCTCGGGGATGTCGAGCTCGACGTCCTTGTCGTCCTCACTGCCGACGATGGAGTACTGCGGGCTCTTCTCCCCGAAGTAGATCCGGGGCTCGTAGCCGCCATCGAGGTCACTCAGGTCACCGCGCGGGGGGAGGTCCTGCTCCGCCCACTCCGGCTCACCATCGTTGGGCTGCAGCTTGCCGTCGCTGTCGCGCTGGTTGCCGTAGGCCGCCACCACGCCGTAGCCGTGGGTGAAGACCGTGTGGTCGTTGGCCCAGTTCCGCTGGTCGTCGGGCAGCCCGGACTGGTCGAGCTCCCGGACCGCGACCACCATGTCGCGCAGCTCGCCGTTGACCGGGTAGCGGTCCACGTCGAGCACATCGGGAACGCTGTAGTAGCCGCGGACCTGCTGCAGCTGCTCGAAGGTGTCGGAGACCAGGGACGGGTCGAGCAGCCGGATGCCGGGGATCGACTGCGCGTCCTGCTTGAGCTGCTCGGGGCTTAGCGTCGCTGTCGCGGGGTACGACGTGACCTCCACGTCGTCGATGTTGTACGCCGCCCTCGTCGCCTCGATGTTCTTCGCGATGTAGGGCCGTTCCTTGTCGGGCTCCGAGGGTTTGACCTGGAACTGTTGCACGATGCCCGGCCACAGCGCCCCGAGCAGGATCGCGGACAGCACGAGCAGCGCGAGACCGACGGCCGGAAGCATCCAGGTCCGGCGGAAGATGTTGGCGAAGAACAGCAGCGCGCAGATGAACGCGATGAACATCAAGATGTTCTTCGACGGCAGCACCGCGTGCTCGTCGGTGTAGGTCATCCCGGTGATCAGCCCACCGGTGTCCGTCGTCAGGTCGAACCTGTCCAGCCAGTAGTCGACCGCCTTGAACAGGACGAACAGCCCCAGCAGCACGGAGATCTGCACCTGTGCCGCGCCGGAGAACTTGTCGCGCTGCGCCTGCAGCCGGATCCCGCCGAACAGGTAGTGCACCAGGGCCGCCACCAGCAGCGCCACCACCGTGATCGCCATCCCGAAGCTCACCAGGTAGTGCAGCCAGGGCAGCTCGAAGACGTAGAACCCGATGTCCTTGTCGAAGTACGGGTCCGACTTCCCGAACGGTTGAGAGTGCCGCCAGAGCAGGAAGTTGCGCCACTGGCCCGCACCCGAGGCGCCGGCGAAGATGGCGAGCACCACGCTGGTCCCGATCAGCAGCCAGCGACGAATCGGCTCCACCACCTCGCGGTAACGGTCCAGGCTCGCCTGCTCCAGCGAGGCCGGCCGGAACAGCGGCCGGAACCGGTAGGCCAGGAACATGTTCACGCCGACGAAGAGGCCCATCAGGATCCCGAAGACCGCGAACAGCAGCACCCGGGTGCTCAGCATCTTGGTGAACACCGAGGAGAAGTCGACGCTGCGGAACCAGAGCCGGTCGGTCCAGATCCCGGTGAACACCGAGACCAGGAAGAAGGCGGCCACCAGCACGATGGCGGTGCCGACCAACGCACGCGAACGTCCCGGTGGGGGCGCCGCCGCGGGACGGGGCCGGGCCGGCGGGGGGTCGTCGAAGAAACCGCTCACTTGATTCCCTGTTCTCAGTGCTCGAGGGTGCCGAGCAACAGCTGGAGGAGCGCCGGCACCAGGTCGGGGCTCTCTAGGACGGACATGGGGTCATCGTGTGACCTCAGGCGCAGCGCGCAGTAGGTGGCGCCCTCGCGGGTCGCTCCGGCGACGATCCGTACCTCCTCGCGGTCCGGGTGCGCGGCGGCGTACTCGCCGGCGGCGCTCGGGTCCTCCGGGATCGACCCGTCCGCGCTCGGTGGAAGCACCAGACGCTCGACGACGGCGGCAGAGCCGAACACCTCCGCGGGCCACATGATCTGCTCGAGAGTCTGCTCCAGCGTCCGGTCGGGCGGCATCTGGTCCTGCTCCACCGGCGTCAGCGAGCCGGCGGCGGAGGTCTGGTCGATCCCCATCGCGGCCGCCAGCTGGGGCTCACGGGCGAGCAGGTCGGAGGTGGGTACGAGAGCGTACAGCCGCGCCGGCTGGTCCCATCCGGCCTCCGCGGCATGGGCCTCGATCTCCCGGACCGTCGCGCGGAGCACGGCGTCCACCTGCGGGGTCACGTCCGGAGTCATCGGCTCACCCGCACCCGGGCAGGTCGGCGTTCTCGTCCTTGTCGTAGGCACGGATCGACCGCAGGGCGCTCTCCATCGACGTCGCCTTGACCAACCTGATCTCCTCGTCGTCGACGTGCGCCCCGAGCGCCGAGTCGCAGTTGTCCGGCGGCACCAGGAACACCTTCGCACCCGCGTCCGCGGCCGCGACGATCTTCTGCTGGATGCCTCCAATAGGTCCAACGCTCCCGTCGGCGGAGATGGTTCCCGTCCCGGCGATGTCGTTGCCGTCGACGAGCGAGCCCGGGGTCAGCGCGTCGTAGATCGCCAGCGAGAAGATCAGGCCGGCGCTCGGTCCGCCGATGTCGTCGCTGATGTTCACCGAGACGTCGAACGGGAACTGGTAGCCCTCCCCCACGACCACGCCCACGACGGCCTTGTCCGGGTCGTCCTTCGCCGGTTGCGGTGTGACCGTCAGGGTCTTCGTGGCCCCCGACCGTCGTACGACGAACGTGGCCGGCTCACCCGCGCCGGTCTTCTGGATCGCCTTGGACACCTCGGTGGCGTTGTTGATCTTGGTGCCGTTGACCGACACGATCTTGTCGCGGGTCTGCAGCTTGCCCTGCGCTGGGGACCCGTCGCTCACGGCGAGCACCTCGGTCACCACCGGAAGGTCGTAACCGAGCTCGGTCAGCGCCGCGGCCACCGCCGTGTCCTGCGAGCTCACCATCTGCACACTGCTCTCCTGGCGCTCCTCCTGCTCGGTCTTCTCCGGTTCGTAGACCACGTCACGGGGATACACCGCGCGGGTGTTGTCGAACCAGGCCATCAGCGCCTCGGCCAGGCTCAGCTCCTGACCGGGACCGGTCACCGAGACGGTGACCAGGCGCAGGTCACCCTCGGTGGGATAGGTCTTGTGCCCGTCGACCTCGACGATCGGCTCGCCCTGCCGCTCCCCGAGCACGTCGATCGTGGGGCCCGGGCTCATGGTCACGTACGGCACCGGGAGAAATGCGGCCGCACCGAACAGCATCACCAGCAGCACGCAGGCGAGGATGCTGGACACGGTGCGGCGAGTCATGCCGCCACCTTCTCACTCAGGCACAACTACGCGGAGCGTCGGGTCGTCGTCGCGTCGGCGCCTGGAGATCCCCGCCGGGAGGGGCGCACCGCGATCCCGGTGCTGCGGTCGCGCGCGACGGTGGGCCGGGACCGGCCCGCACCTGGATGCTCCTTGGTGATCGCGCGGGCGAACCGCTCGTACGCCGCCTCGGACCGGTCCGTCTCCGCACGCTGCGGCCGGCCGGCCCAGGTGGCCCAGATCATCGCCAGCACGGTCACCACCGCCGGCAGGATCAACCACGCCAAGATCTCCACACGATGCAGGGTACGGACAGGTGGCGCCGCGGCGTCGCAGGCGCGCGGAGGCTCAGGGCGTGCCGACCCACTGCTCGGTGCCGTCGGAGAAGACCTGGTGCTTCCAGATCGGCACCGTCGCCTTCAGCTCGTCGATCAGCGCCCGGCAGGCGTCGAAGGCCTCGCCGCGGTGCGCCGCCGCGGTCGCCACGATCACCGCCGCGTCGCCGATGGCGAGCTTGCCGGTCCGGTGCACGGCGGCGACCGCGAGCACGTCGTACTCCTTGGCCACCCGCTCGGCGACCGCGCACAGCGCTTCGAGCGCGGTGGGGTGTGCGGAGTACTCGAGCCCCGTCACGGACTTGTTCTCGTCGTGGTCACGGACGTTCCCGACGAACAGGTCGAGTCCTCCGGCCGCGGCGTCGGAGAGGGCGGTGAGGACCTCGTCGACCTCGAGCGGTGTCTCCCGGATGTCGACGAGGCGTACGACGGGCCTGGGCTCACTCACACCACGCAGCCTACGGGTTGGTGCGCACGAGTAGTTTGGTGTCCATGACGAAGGACCCCGGCGACCGCCCCGACGACGACAACAACAACCCGTTCAAGGGCACGCCGTTCGAGCAGATCTTCGCGGCGTTCGGGAGCGGCATGCCCGGAGCCGGCGCGGGCCAGGGCATGCCCGACCTGTCCGCCCTGATGAGCCAGATGCAGTCGATGATGGCGCCCTACGAGGGCTCGGTGAACTGGAACCTGGCCAAGGACGTGGCCCGCAAGACCGTGGCTCAGGAACCCGACCCGTCGCCGAGTGAGCAGGACCGGACCGCCGTCGCGGACGCATTGCGGCTGGCCGACCACTGGCTCGACCAGGCCACCGACCTGCCCTCCGGCGTGAACACCTCCGCGGTGTGGAGCCGGGCGGAGTGGGTCGAGGAGACGATGGACGTGTGGCGCCGGTTGGTGGAGCCGGTCGCCGAGCACGTGGTCGGGGCGATGGGCAGTGCGCTCCCCGACGAGGCCAAGAACATGGCCGGTCCTCTGCTCGGCATGCTCGGCAAGGCCGGCGGCGCGATGTTCGGCTCCCAGGTCGGCCAGGCCCTCGGCGGACTCGCCGGCGAGGTGCTCACCGCCTCCGACATCGGGCTCCCTCTCGGCCCCGCCGGCAAGGCCGCGCTGGTCCCGGCGAACGTGCGCGAGTTCGGCGAGGGCCTCGACGTCAGCACCGCGGACGTGATCCTCTACCTGGCGTTGCGCGAGGCTGCGCACCAACGGCTGTTCGCCCACGTCCCATGGCTGCGCGCGCACCTGCTCGCCGCCGTCGAGGACTACGGCCGCGGCACCACCATCGACGTGTCCAAGATCGAGTCCTCGATGGCCGACATCGACCCGATGAACCCGGCATCCCTGCAGGAGGCGCTCGAGGGCGGACTCTTCGAGCCCGAGAAGACCCCGGCGCAGAAGGCGGCGCTGACCCGCCTGGAGACCACACTCGCCCTGGTCGAGGGCTGGGTGGACGAGGTCGTCGGGCAGGCCACCGAGTCACGGATGCCGAGCGCGTCGAAGCTGCAGGAGGCGGTCCGCAGGCGTCGCGCGGCCGGCGGGCCCGCCGAGTCCACGTTCGCGGCGCTGGTCGGTCTCGAGCTGCGCCCGCGCCGGCTGCGGGACGCGTCCGCGCTGTGGGGATCGCTGCGCTCCCGGCAGGGACACCAGGCGCGCGATGCCGTCTGGGCGCACCCTGACCTGCTGCCGACGCCTGCCGACCTCGACGACCCGCTCGGCTTCAAGGAGCACACCGAGGAGCCCGAGGCGCTCACCGACGCGGAGTTTGACGCCGCGCTGGCCGACCTGCTCGACAACGAGGGCGACCGGCCGGACGATCCCAAGGGCGACGACCCCGAGCGGTGACCTCAACCGGACCAGCGCCGCGGCGATCCGCGCTGCACCACGACGCGCTGACCCTGCTGCGTGGCTGGCGTGCTCCCGACCCGGAGCAGGAGGAGGTACGGCGCAGCTACGTCGCTCATCTCGAGGCCGAGCCGGACGGTCTGCGCCGGGAGTGCCATCCGGACCACCTCACCGCCAGCACGCTGATCGTGTCCGCGGACCACACCGAGGTGCTGCTCACCCTGCACGCCAAGGCAAACGCGTGGTTCCAGCTGGGTGGCCACTGCGAGCCCGACGACCTGACCCTCGCCGGGGCGGCGCTGCGTGAGGCGGTCGAGGAGTCCGGGGTGCAGGACCTCCGTCTCGACGAGGACCCGGTCCAGCTCGACACCCACGACGTCGCGTTCTGCGGCTCACGCGGCGGCGTGCGGCACCTCGACGTACGTTTCGTGGCCGTTGCTCCCGAGCGGCCGGCGCACTCGGTCAGCGACGAGTCGCTCGACGTGCGCTGGTGGCCGGCCGACCGGCTGCCCACCGACGACCCGGGCATGGTCGAGCTCGTGCGCCTCGCCCATGACCGGCTGCGGACCTAGTCGACGACGTCGGCGTCATCGTCGGCCGCCATCGCGGCGGCGCCCTCGTCGGAGCAGTCCGGCGGTTCGGCCTCGATGCCGAGCTGGGAGGCAGCGGCCACGCCCTCCAGGAAGCCCTTGGCGCGTTCCGCCCGGGGATACCGGTCGACCCACTCCCAGAACGCCGGGGTGTGTCCGGCCTCCAGCAGGTGTGCGAGCTCATGCACCAACACGTAGTCGATCACCCATGCCGGCATGCCCTGCAGCCGCCGGGAGAGCCGGATCGACCGGTCGCTGGGGGTGCACGATCCCCAGCGACTGTTCTGGTTGTCGACCCAGCGGACGGTGTGCGGCCGCGCCAGCCCGCCGAGGAACCGGTCGCTGAGCCCGGTGGCGCGCCGCTTCAGCGCCTCGTCGCTGGGCCGGCGTCGTTTCTCGGACTTCTCGAGCCGTTTGAGCATGGTGGCCACCCACTCGCGCTCCTCGGCCGCGCTGAGCCGGGCGGGGATCATCACGATCACCCTGTCGTCCTCGCGGTAGGCCGCGACGGTACGACGACGGCGCCGGCTACGACGTACCTCGACCTCGGGTCGGGGAGTCTCGGGGGTGGCGGTTGCCATGACCGCAGGTTACCCGTTCGCCCACTCGAGCAGCCGGTCGATCGGCCAGGTGTTGACCACCCGGTCCTCGGGGACACCGAGCTCGAACGCGCGTGCACAGCCGTAGTCGACGAAGTCGAGCTGGCCCGGTGCGTGGGCGTCGCTGTCGATGGAGAACACGCACCCGACCTCGAGCGCGAGCCCGATCAGCTCGTCGGGCGGGTCGCGCCGTTCGGGGCGTGAGTTGATCTCCACCGCGGTTCCGTGCTCCGCGCAGGCCTCGAACACAGCGCGCGCATCGAACTGGCTCGGCGGGCGGTTGCCGGCACGACCGGTGCAGTGCCCGAGGACGTCGGTGTGCGGGTCCGCCACCGCGGCCACCATCCGCCGGGTCATCGAGGCACTGTCCATCTTCAGCTTGGAGTGCACCGAGGCGACCACGACGTCGAGCTGCTCGAGCATCTGCGGTGTCTGGTCCAGGCTCCCGTCGTCGAGGATGTCGACCTCGATCCCCTTCAGCAGCCGGAACGCCGGCCCGAGAGAGCCGTTGACCGCGTCCACGATCGGCAGCTGCCTGGCGAGCCGTTCGGCGGAGAGCCCGTTGGCGATCTTGAGCCGCGGCGAGTGGTCGGTGAGCACGAGGTAGTCGTGACCGAGCTCGAGCGCGGTGAACGCCATCTCCTCGATCGGGGAGCCGCCGTCGGACCAGTCTGAGTGGCTGTGCAGGTCACCGCGCAGGACCGCACGGAACCGTTCGCCACCCTCGATCAGCGGCCCGGACGCCTGCGCCTCCAGCTTCTTCAGGTACTCCGGCACCGTGCCGGACAGGGACTCGGTGATCACCGCGGCGGTCACCGAGCCGACGCCGGGCAGGTCGCGGAGCGTGCCGTTCTTCGTGCGGGTCCGCAGCTCGTCCGGGTCCAGGGTGAGCACGGTCGCCGCCGCACTGCGGAACGCCTTGACCCGGTAGGTCTCCGCGCGGGTGCGCTCGAGCAGGAACGCGATCCTGCGGAGCGCGGCCACCGGCTCCGGTATGGCGTCATCGTCCGGTTTCGGGCTCATTTGTCGAACTTTCTTTCGTCCACAGCCAGCGGTACCCATTCTTGCTGGTCAGGAGCGCGTCCCGACATTCCCCGGGCGTGTCCCCCACAGGCCTGTGCACGGCTCTCGCCCACCGGTCCACAGTGCGGCGGCTCCGGTCCACAACGTGTCCACAGGGTTATCCACAGGGGTGGACAGAGTCTCGTTGACCCGGGCCGGGGTCGGCCTTAGGTTTGAGCCCAGATGAGGCCCTCGGCTGACTCGGTACGGCGTTCGCAAGGGGAAGGCAAGCGGCGCACCGACCAGGCAGAGGGCCTCTTCTTCGTCCCGGCAGGGGCCGACTGGCGAAGCGGTCGGCTCCGCAAAACGACAAACCCCGGCAAATAGGGCAAAACATCGAGGTGCTGAGCGTGGATTCGCTCGGATTCGGCCTGCGCCTGCATGAATCCGCGCCGCGCCTGCCGTAGTGTGCAAGGCGGCCGCTAGAAACGGCGGCCCCGGCGGGTCTTCCCTGAGATCCCCGCCGCGACGACCGGTAAGACGATAGACAAGGAGGCCGTCATGGCGGAGACCTGGAGCGGCGAGTTCTACTGCGTGAAGTGCAAGGAGAAGCGCGAGGCCGACGGTGAAGTGAAGGTGAACGACAAGGGCACCCGCATGGCGAAGGCCGTGTGCCCGGTCTGTGGCACCAACCTGAACCGCATTCTCGGCAAGGCCTGAGCCACGCCGTAGCGCCAGCACAGCAGTACCCTCAGCAGCGGGATCTCCCTCGGGGATCCCGCTGCTGTGTTCCCGCCCGAGGGGACCGGGCACGGAGCCTGTGGACGAGCGCCGACAGACTCCGACGATCTCCGGCAGGCTGGACGGCATGCGTCCCATCCTGCGCCCCGGTGTCCACGTCCTGCGCCGAAGCGACCGCGAGCTCCAGGTCGGGCTCGGCCCGCACCGGGCTGTCGTCCTTGCCGACGACGACGAGGCCCGCCGCTGCCTGGACCTGCTCCGCAGGTCCGCCGAGATCGGTGAGTACGACGGGTCCGCCGCGCTCGAGGTGCTCACCGAGGGAGGGCTCGTGGTCGACGGCGGCACGCTGATGCCGCTGATCCCCGCCCGTCGCGGTGCCCCGGCCGCCCGGGCCGACGTGGCGGCGCTCGCCCACAGCGACGGCGACGACGCACCACGGCTGGTCGCTGCTCGGTCCGGCATCAGGCTCGCGGTCGTCGGGTTCGGCAACGCCGCCGGCGCAGGCCTGGCCGAGGAGCTCAGGACGTTGAGCCGCGACGCCGGCCTGCGGGTCACCACCGCCACCGCACCGGACGTCGTCGCAGTGGTCGGGGTCGGAGAGCCGACGCGCGAGATCGTGGACGGCTGGATGCGTGCAGGCACACCGCACCTGCCGGTGCGGCTGGTGGAGGGCTCCGCGACGGTCGGCCCGTTCGTCGTACCCGGAAGCACCGCGTGCCTGCGCTGCCTGGACGCGCACCACACCGACGTCGACCCGTCCTGGCCGCTGCTGGTCATGCAGTACGCCGCAGCCAGCGCACGGCCGCGCGCCGACGGCGTTCCGGAGCCGGTGGACGGCCTGCTGGCCACGATCGCGCTCGCCTGGGCCGCGCGGGATCTCGTCTCCTACGTCGAGGGCCGGCGTCCGTCGACCTGGTCGGCGACGATCCGGTTCGACCCACACCTGTCCGCCGTCGAGACCCGCACCTGGCTCCGCCATCCCGACTGCGGCTGCTCCTGGGCTGAAACCCGTCCGGCTTTGGCAGGCTCGGCCACAATGGAAGCGTGACCGAACTTCCCCGCAGGGCCGTCGCGCGCACCGCGCGGCTGGCGGCGCTCCCGCTCGGCTTCGCCGGCCGCACCGCGGTCGGGATGGGCCGGCGGATCGGGGGCGCTCCCGCCGAGGCGGTGATGACCGAGGTCCAGCAGCGCACCGCCGAGCAGCTGTTCCGCACCCTCGGTGAGCTCAAGGGCGGCGCGATGAAGATGGGGCAGGCACTGTCGATCATGGAGTCGGCGCTGCCCGAGGAGATCGCCGCGCCGTACCGCGCGCAGCTGACCAAGCTGCAGGACTCGGCTCCCCCGATGTCGGCGACCACGGTGCACGGCGTGCTCGGCCGCGAGCTCGGGCCGCAGTGGCGCAAGCAGCTCGTGGAGTTCGACGACAACCCGGCGGCCGCGGCGTCGATCGGCCAGGTGCACAAGGGACGCTGGAAGGACGGCCGCGAGGTCGCCGTCAAGGTTCAGTACCCCGGGGCCGGCGACGCGCTGCGCGCTGACCTGCGCCAGCTCGGCAGGGTGGCCCGCACGTTCGGCGGGATGGTGCCCGGCATCGACATCAAGCCGCTGGTCGCCGAGCTGCAGGCCCGGGTCGCCGAGGAGCTGGACTACGACCTCGAGGCCCAGGCACAGCACGGGTTCGCCACCGAGTTCCGCGACGACCCGGAGATCTTCGTTCCGGACGTGGTCGCGCACAGCGACACGGTGCTGGTCACCGAGTGGGTGACGAGCCGTTCGTCGCTGGCCCGGCTCATCGCCGAGGGCACCCAGGCCGAGCGTGACCGGTACGGCGAGATGTATGTCCGGTTCCTGTTCGCCGGGCCGGCCCGGACCGGGATGCTGCACGCCGACCCGCACCCCGGGAACTTCCGGATCCTGCCGGACTCCGGCGGCGAGCCGGGCGGGATGGGTGTCGTCGACTTCGGTGCCGTGGCCCGGCTGCCCGACCATGAGCTGCCGCGGTCGATCGGGTCGCTGATGCGGATCGCGATGCTCGACGACTACGCCGAGGTGCTCGAGAGCCTGCGCGCCGAGGGGTTCGTGAAGCCGAACATCCGGATCGACCCCGGCGAGCTGCGCGACTATCTCGGTCCCTTCATCGAGCCGGCCCGCGAGGAGACGTTCCGGTTCTCCCGGACATGGATGCGCACCCAGTTCCAGCGGCTGAACGACCCCCGGGAGCCGGGATACACGATGACGTTGAAGCTGAACCTGCCGCCGTCGTACCTGCTGATCCACCGGGTGTGGCTCGGTGGGATCGGTGTGCTGTGCCAGCTCGAGGCGACCGCACCGTTCCGGCAGATCCTCAACGAGTCCCTGCCCGGGTTCGCCGAGGACTGAGCTCTACCACCACTCACTGTCGAGCTTGCTCTCGATCGCGCGCAGGTGCTCGCGTGAACATCTGTCGCAGAAGACCTTCTGCCGGCCGTTCTCCACGGCGCTCGTCCAGGTCAGCGGAAGCTCGTCGCCCGGTGCGGCGGTCCCGCAGAAGTCACAGGTCACAGGCACGGGATCACCCTACGCGCAGACAGAGCCGGGCCCCCGGTAGCTCGGAGGCTACCGGGGGCCCGGCGTTCGTTTCCCACCCAGCGCGGCTGGGGCGATCAGGTGACCAGGTCACCTGCGTGTCCTTACAGCGAGCGGGCGAGCGCGAGACGCGCCTGCAGGGCTGCACGCTCCGCACGGCGGGACAACCGCCGGGCAAGCACGAGCTGGTGCCCACGTCGCAGTTCGCGCGCCTCTCCCAGGCGCGCGGCCATATGCGCACGCGCCAGATCTTCATTCATCAAGTTCATCTTCTTGCTCCGGTTCGGAATGGTGTTCATGGTGGTGGTCGCTCCCTTACAGCGAGCGGGCGAGCACGAGTCGGGCCTGCAGGGCTGCGCGCTCGGCGCGGCGGGACTTCCGCCGGGCCACGACGAGCTGGTGTCCGCGACGCAGGTGACGTGCTTCTCCCCGGCGCTCGGACATCTGGGTCCGTGCCAGGGCCTGGTTCATGAGATCCATCTGAGTGCTCCGTTCGATCTGGGATTCGTGGTGGGACCGTGTGGGTTGCGCGGTGGGCCGTTCACGCGGCGACCTCGTTCTTGCGAGGACGCCCACGGGGCCGCTTGCGGGGGATCACCGTTCCGTGCAGGAACAGCTCACCACCCCAGACGCCCCACGGCTCACGGCGTTCGAGCGCTCCGGCGAGGCATTCGGCGCGGACCGGGCAGTCCACACAGAGAGCTTTCGCGAGCTCCACGTCCTGCGGGGTCTCCGCGAAGAACAGCTCCGGGTCGTTCGACCGGCAGGGCAGCTGCTCCTCGTCGACGGCGCGGGTCGTGGCCGCGTAGGTGTCGAGGACGCTGATGCTCATATGTCACCTCCTTGTGACCTGATCGCTTGTGGCTGGTTGCCAACTACTGGGGAAACAAAAAGACCGCGGATCCCGGGTTTCGGGTTCCGCGGCCTGGAGGCTGCCGATCAGTGAGTATCACTCTAGATCGGTGGACTCCAGGCGGAGGTACCCGGGAAAGCACCCTTCAGGACAGCAACATCCGTGACGTGGCCGTAGCCGGACACAGTGGTGGCGTCGATCGAGGAGCGCTTACGGTCGGCGGCAGCCGGGGACACGCCCATCGGGAGGGCACGCACTGCTGCAACGAGACCGCTGCCGCAAACGGGCATGGCGAACCCGGCCTGCTGGCTGAGGGTCATGTTGGTGTTCATCACTGCGATGCACCTCCTTCGGTTCGTCGGGCGCCGGCTTTGTCAGGGCCGTAGTGCGCTGCTTTCGGTGAGTGAAAGAAACGTACAACGACGGCCCTGTAAGCGGCAAACGATTTAATGGGCATTTCTCGAAAAAGTTTCGCCCGCGTCGACAAATGGCCCACACGGGCTACATGGCCGGCCCCGGTCAGCCGCCGGAGACGATCTCCAGCACCTCGGCGCCGTACTTGTCGAGCTTGCCCTGGCCGATGCCGGAGATTCGCAGCAGCGTCCGGGGATCGGCAGGCTTGACCTCGGCGATCGCCTGCAGGGTCAGGTCGGTGAAGACGACGTAGGCCGGCACCTTCTCCTCGGTGGCGCGTTCGACCCGCCACGCGCGCAGCCGCTCGAACAGGTCCTCGTCGTAGGGCGCCGGACAGTCCTCGCAGCGGCCCACCTTGCGCTCCGCGGTCGAGCCCAGCGGCTGGTTGCACACCCGGCAGTGTGCGACACCCTTCTGCTTCCGCTTGCCCGGACGCTGCTGCTCGGTCCGGTCGGAGCCGACCTCCGGCCGGAGCCCGGTGAGGAACCGGGAGGGTTTGCGGGTCGAGCGGCCTCCGGGCGAGCGGGACAGCGACCAGGAGAGCGCCAGCCGGACCCGCGCACGGGTCATCCCGACGTAGAGCAGCCGCCGCTCCTCCTCGACCGCGATCGGACCCTCGGCGTAGATGATCGGCATCGAGCCCTCCTGCATGCCGCACAGGAACACCGCGTCCCACTCCAGGCCCTTGGCGGCGTGCAGCGTGGCCAGGGTGACGCCGGCGGCGACCGGGGCGTGCTGCTCGGCTGCCCGCCGGTCCAGCTCGTCGACGAAGTCACCGAGGGTCGCCTCCGGTGCTGCCGCGGTGAACTCCGCTGCCTGGGACACGATCGCCTGCAGGGACTCCCAGCGGTCTCGGACGTTGCCGCGCCCCGCGGGCGCCTTCTCGGTCCACTCCATCCCGGACAGCACCGCCTTGACGTCGGACATCAGTCCCTCGCCGGCTCCCCCGTCGCCGCGGGCGTTGCCGCGCAGCAGGGTGACCGCCTTGCGGACCTCCGGCCGCTCGAAGAACCGGGCCGCGCCTCGCACGACGTAGGGAACACCGCGGGCGGCCAGTGCCTCCTCGAACGCCTCGGACTGGGCGTTGATCCGGAACAGCACGGCGACCTCGCGCATCGCCAGCCCGGAGCTCTTCAGCTCCAGGATCTGCGCGGCGACCGCCTCGGCCTCCGCGACCTCGTCGGAGTACTCGGTGTAGGAGACCTCCGGACCGGCCCCCTGCTGGGACCGGAGCCGGACTCCCGCGCTGCCGGTGCCGCTGAGCAGGCTGTTGGCCGTGGCCACCACCTGGGGTGTGGAGCGGTAGTTGCGGACCAGCTCCATCGAGGTCGTGCCCGGGTGCTGCTTGGGGAAGTCGCGCAGGTAGTCGGCGCTCGCTCCCGCGAACGAGTAGATGGTCTGCGCGGGGTCGCCGACCACACACAGGTCGTTGCGGCCGCCCAGCCACAGGTTCAGCAGTGCCGCCTGGATCGGGCTGACGTCCTGGAACTCGTCCACGACGAACCAGCGGTACTGCCGGCGGACCTCCGCCGCGACCCGTTCGTCCTCGGCGAGCAGCGCGGCGGCACACAGCAGGACGTCCTCCATGTCCATCCGGCCCTGGCCGCGCTTGACGTCCTCGTAGGTGGCGATGACGCGGGCCACGGTCGCGGGATCGTGCCCGGTGACGGACCGGCCACGTGCTCCGGCGACCGCCGCGTAGTCGTCGGGCCGGACGTTGCTGACCTTGGCCCACTCCACCTCGCTGGCCAGGTCGCGCAGCGTGGCCTGGTCCACCTCGACCCGGTTGCGGCGTGCGGCGTTGGCAAGCATGGCGAGCTTCGACTCGGTCAGCACGGGCAGCTCACCGCCGTACACCCTGGGCCAGAAGTAGCGCGCCTGCCGCAGCGCCGCTGAGTGGAAGGTGCGCGCCTGCACCCCACCGGCACCGAGTGACCGCAGCCGGGTGCGCATCTCTCCGGCGGCACGGGTGGTGAAGGTGACCGCCAGGACCTCGGTCGGGTTGTAGACGCCGGTGGCGACGCCGTACGCGATCCGGTGCGTGATCGCCCGGGTCTTCCCGGTGCCCGCCCCGGCCAGCACCCGGACCGGGCCGCGCAGCGCCAGCGCCACGTCACGCTGCTCGGGGTCGAGTGCCTCGAGCAGCTGCTCGGCGGAACCTCCGGGCGCGTCCATACGGAACAAACTCCTCAACTCGGGTGTTATGTCGACAACCGGCCGCACGACCCGCGGCGGCCACCGCGAATCCACAGCCTAGACGTCGGGAAGGACAAAGATGTCGAGCAGTCCAACGGCAGTCACCATGTACTCCACCCAGTGGTGTGGCTACTGCCACCGGCTCAAGAGCCAGCTCGACCGCGAGGGAATCAGCTACGAGGTCGTCGACATCGAGCAGGTCCCGGACGCGGCGTCGATCGTCGAGCGGGTCAACAACGGGAACCAGACGGTCCCCACGCTGGTCTACCCTGACGGCTCCGCGCAGACCAACCCGTCCGTGGCCGACGTGAAGGCCAAGCTCGCCGCCTTCAACTGACCGGTCCCGGCTACCAGTGGCCGGGCAACCGGTCGCCGTACCACGTCTCCACCAGGGACCTCGAGATCGAGATCCCGCTGGGCAGCAGCAGGGTGCCGGCCTCCGCCTCGGTCCGCATCTGCTCCCGGGTGAACCACCGCGCGTCGCTGATCTCGTCGTGGTCGACCGCTATCTCGGTGGTGACGGCGCGGGCGAAGAAGCCGACCATCAGGCTGGCCGGGAACGGCCACGGCTGGTTCCCGAAGTACCGTACGTCGCTGACCTCGACGCCCACCTCCTCGGCGACCTCCCGGATCACCGCCTGCTCCAGCGACTCCCCCGGGTCGACGAACCCGGCCAGTGTCGAGAAGCGACCCTCGGGCCACGACGGCTGACGGCCCAGCAACGCACGGTCGCCGTCGGTCACCAGCATGATCACCGCCGGATCCGTGCGCGGGAACTGCTGCTTGCCGCAGTCCGGACAGGTCAGCAGGTGGCCCGCCTCGGCCACCGCGAGCCGGCCACCGCACCGCGGGCAGTGCCGGTGCGCCTCGTGCCACTCGGCGAGCGCGACCGCGTGCACGAGCAGGCCGGCGTCCTCGGCGGAGAGTGCCGGGGCGACCGACCGGAAACCTGTCCAGTCGTCCTGCTGGTGCGACGCGTCGAGCAGCACCGCGAAACAAGCCTGCGCGTGCTGCATGCCCAGAAACACCTTCTGCCCCTCCGGCGAGTCCGAGGGCGATCGCCAGGCGATCGCGGTCCGGTCTGCGTTCACCGGGAACTTGCCACCGGCGAGCAGCAGCACACGGGTGCTCGGGTCGGCCCACGTGTCGTCGAGCCAGGCCTGGTCCGTACGCCGTTTGCCGACCCTGTCGTGCGCGCGAACCGACAGGGCGATGTCAGGGTGTCCGGCAGCGAGGTGCTCTGTCACGGCACCGACCCTACGGCGCCCGCCTAGGATCGAGGGCCATGAGCACCCACATCGCCGCCCGGCCCGGCCAGATCGCGCCCACCGTCCTGATGCCCGGCGACCCGTTGCGAGCCCGGTGGATCGCGCAGCGGTTCCTCGAGGACGCGGAGTGCTACACGCAGGTCCGCGGAATGCTCGGCTACACCGGCACCTACCGCGGCCAGCGGATCTCGGTCCAGGGCTCGGGCATGGGCCTGCCCTCCCTTTCGATCTACGCCAACGAGCTGTTCCAGGACTACGAGGTGAGCACCCTGGTCCGGGTCGGTTCCTGTGGCGCCCTGACCGAGGACCTCGCCCTGCGCGACCTCGTGCTCGCGTCCGGAGCCTGCACCGACTCGGCGATGAACCGGATCCGCTTCGAGGGACTCGACTACGCACCGGTGGCGGACTTCGGGCTGCTGCGTTCGGCCTACGACGCCGCGATGTCCAGGACACTGCCCGTGCGCACCCATGTGGGACTGCTCTTCTCCAGCGACTCG
Organism: Nocardioidaceae bacterium; assembly: GCA_035699065.1. Lineage (GTDB taxonomy): Bacteria > Actinomycetota > Actinomycetes > Propionibacteriales > Nocardioidaceae > Nocardioides_C. The sequence continues at coordinate 14,034 of DASSBE010000001.1, read as the reverse complement.
TTCTACAACCCGCGCCCTGAGCTCACCGCGCGGATGGTGGAGTACGGCGCGCTCGGCGTCGAGATGGAGGCGAGCGCGCTCTACACCCTGGCCGCGAAGTACCAGGCACGTGGCCTGGCGATCTGCACCGTCTCGGACCACATCGTCACCGGGGAGCAGACGTCCTCGCAGGAGCGCGAGCAGACCTTCACCGACATGGTGGAGGTCGCCCTCGACGCCGTCCTCGCCGACCGCTGAGCCGCCGGCCGGAAAAGCGACGTTCGGTTCACCGAATTGTTGCGCTCCTGGGACCCCGATGTGCGCTACCTTCAGAAAGTTCCTCTCGGGCCCCGGGGGCAATGACATGGAGGTTCCGTGAAACGCAACAGGTTGCTTGCCTACTCCGCCGCCGTGGGTGTCTCCGCACTCGTGCTGTCGGCGTGCTCACCGCCGGCCGACGAGTCGAGCGACGAACCCACGACCGACAGCGGCGTGAGCGCCAACAAGGCGACGTCGGTGTCCGACTTCGGCGACATGGACGGCCTCGTCAAGGCGGCCCAGGAAGAGGGGGAGCTCAACGTGATCGCCCTCCCGCCGGACTGGGCCAACTACGGCGAGATCATCAAGACCTTCTCCGAGAAGTACGACATCAAGGTGAACTCCGACCAGCCCGACGGCGCGAGCCAGGACGAGATCAACGCGGCCAAGCAGCTCAAGGGCACCGACCGGGCACCCGACGTGTTCGACCTCGGCCAGTCGGTGGCGCTCGCCAACACCGACCTGTTCGCGCCCTACCAGGTCGAGACCTGGGCCGACATCCCCGACGAGTTCAAGGACCCGGACGGCGCCTGGGTCAACGACTACGGCGGTTTCATGTCCATCGGCTACGACTCCAGCAAGGTGCCCGACGTGGCCACGCTGGACGATCTGCTCGGCGGCGACTTCAAGGGTCGGGTTGCCCTGAACGGCAACCCGACCGAGGCCGGTGCCGCGTTCAGCGGTGTGGTGATGGCCGCGGTCGCCAACGGCGGGTCCGCCGACGACATCGCGCCCGGCGTGGAGTACTTCGGCAAGCTCAAGGACGCCGGAAACTTCCTGCCGGTCGACCCGACGCCGTCCACGGTCCAGTCCGGGCAGACCCCGGTCGTCATCGACTGGGACTACCTCAACGCCGCACTCGCCAAGGATGTGCCCTCCTGGAAGGTGGTGGTCCCGGAGAACGCGGCGATCGCCGGCTACTACTTCCAGGCGATCAACGTGGATGCGCAGCACCCGGCCGCCGCCCGGCTCTGGGAGGAGTTCCTCTACTCCGACGAGGGTCAGAACCTGTGGCTCAAGGGTGGTGCGCGACCGGTGCGTGCCGAGGCGATGGCGGAGGCCGGCACGATCGACCAGGAGCTGTACGACGCACTGCCCGAGGTGTCCGGTGAGCCGGTCATCCCGACCAACGAGCAGACCGAGAAGGCAGCGTCCTACCTCGCCGACAACTGGGCGAAGGTCATCGGGTAGCCGATGCCCCGAACCAGAAAGGTGATGGCGTGAGCCGGTACGGCCGGCTCACGCCATCACTGGCGCTGCTGCCGTTCCTCGGCTACCTCGTCGTCTTCCTGCTGATCCCCACCATCACCGTGGTCGTGGGCGCATTCCAGGAGGACGGGGCGTTCTCGTTCGTCAACATCGAGGCGCTGTTCAGTGACACCGCACTGAGGGCGCTGTGGAAGAGCGTGCTGCTCTCCGGCTCCACGGCCGTGGTCGGCGCCGTGCTCGGCGCACTGCTGTCCTACCTGGTGGTCACCAGCCCACCGACGAGTGTGCTCCGCCGCGCGGTCACCTCGGTGTGCAGCGTGCTCGCCCAGTTCGGGGGCGTGACGCTGGCGTTCGCCTTCATCGCGGCGCTCGGCTTCTCGGGGGTGATCACCGAGGCCCTCCGGTCGTCGGTAGGCCTGGACATCTACGGCTCCTGGCTGTTCGGCGTGCCCGGCCTGATCCTGGTCTACACCTACTTCCAGATCCCGCTGATGGTGATCGTCTTCCTGCCCGCGCTCGAAGGACTTAGACCGCAGTGGCGCGAGGCCGCGGTCAGCATCGGAGCCACGACGTGGCAGTACTGGACGCAGATCGCGATCCCGATGCTGCGCCCGGCGTTCCTCGGCGCGATGCTGCTGCTGTTCGCCAACGCGTTCGCCGCCTACGCCACCGCGGCGGCACTGGTCAGCCAGGGCAACCCGATCCTGCCGCTGCTGATCCGTTCGGCCCTGACCAGCGAGATCGTGCTGGGCCGCCACAACCTGGCCTTCGCCCTCGCGTTCGAGATGATCATCGTGGTGGCCGTGGTGATGACCGCCTACGCGCTCGTGGTCCGTCGTACGTCGAGGTGGCTGCGATGAGGACGTCACCGACCTGGCGGATCACCCGCGTGGTGCTGCTGGTGCTGTTCGGCGTGTTCTTCGTCATCCCCATGCTCGCGATGCTCGACTTCAGCACGCGTGACGTCGGCGGTGGCCGGACGTGGCAGGCGTGGGCCAACCTGGTCGAGGACCCCACCCTGTCCGCGGCGATCATCCGATCGCTGCTGCTCGCGGTGCTGACGGTGGCCGGGATGCTGGTGCTGCTGGTCCCGACCATGGTGTGGGTCCGGCTGCGGGTGCCACAGGCCCGCCGGCTGATCGAGTTCCTCTGCCTGCTGCCGCTTACGATCCCCGCACTGGTGATCGTCGTCGGCATGCGCAACGTCTACGCCTGGGTCAACTACCTCGTCAGCGACTCGGCTCTGACGCTGACTTTCGTCTACGTCGTGCTCGTGCTCCCGTACGCCTACCGGGCCATCGACTCCTCCCTGTCCTCGATCGACGCGGTGACCCTCGCCGAGGCCGCCCGCTCACTCGGAGCGGGGTGGTTCACCGTGATCGTGCGGATCGTCGTCCCCAACATCCGGTCCGGTGTGCTGGCCGCCGCCTTCATCTCGGTGGCACTCGTGCTCGGTGAGTACACCATCGCGTCGCTGTCCCACTACGACACGCTCCAGGTCGTGATCGCCCTGCTCGGCAAGAGTGCGGCCACCACCTCGGTCGCCGCGTCGCTGGCCACGCTGTTGTTCGCCTCCGCCCTGTTGATACTGCTCTCGTTCGTCAATCGCGCACGCCGCGACGTGGAAGGAAGCTGAACGTGGCCACTGTCGAATCGACCCGCGTGGAGGTGGTCCTCGAGGGACTGCAGCGCCACTACGGGAGCGTCCGCGCCCTCGACGGACTCGACCTGAGGATCGAGCCCGGTGAGATGGTGGCCCTCCTCGGCCCCTCCGGCTGCGGAAAGACCACCGCCCTGCGCATCCTTGCCGGACTGGAGCAGGCGGACTCCGGACGGGTGCTGGTCCAAGGACGCGACCTGTCGAACGTGTCGGCCAACAAGCGCGACATGGGCATGGTGTTCCAGGCGTACAGCCTGTTCCCGCACATGACCGTGCTGGAGAACGTCTCCTTCGGTCTCAAGCTGCGCGGCCAGGCCAGAGCGGTGCGCGCGAACCGGGCCACCGAGGTGCTCGAGCTGGTCGGCCTCGCGACGCAGCGCGACCGGTACGCCCACCAGCTCTCCGGCGGGCAGCAGCAACGGGTGGCGCTGGCACGGGCGCTGGCGATCGAGCCGTCGGTGCTGCTGCTCGACGAGCCGTTGTCCGCGCTGGACGCGAAGGTACGCACCCAGCTGCGCGACGAGATCCGCCGGGTGCAGCTCGAGGTCGGCACCACCACCTTGTTCGTGACCCACGACCAGGAGGAGGCGCTGGCCATCGCGGACCGGGTCGGCGTGATGTCGGGTGGCCGGCTGGACCAGATCGCCTCCCCCACCGACCTCTACGCCAGGCCGAGCACCCGGTTCGTCGCCGAGTTCGTCGGGCTCAGCAACCGGCTCGGCGCCGGGGTGGACGGGTCCACCGCGACCATCCTCGGCTCCCGGGTGCCGATCCTCGACGGTTCCGTCACCCACGGCTCCGGCACGGCGCTGGTGCGGCCCGAGTCCGTCTCGGTGCAGCCGGACGAGCAGGGCAACGCGACCGTGGCGTCGCGGGCCTTCCTCGGGCCGATCTCGCGGGTGTACGCCGACCTCCACACCGGCGAGACGGTGATGGCGCAGGTCTCCAGCTCGGTGGCGAACCAGCTGCCGCCCGGGAGCCGGGTCCAGGTCAGGATCGACCCGGCGCCGGTGCTGGTGGTCGCGGACTGACCAGCCGCGCCAGGTCCGCGCGGTCGGGCAGGTCGTCGTGGTGGACGAGGTCCCCGGTGCGCACGTAGTAGAACGCCGCCTGCACCGACTCCACCGGGACGCCCTGCAGCTCGGCCCAGGCCACCCGGTAGATCGCCAGCTGCAGCGGGTCGGCGGTCTGCTCCTTGTTGGTCTTCCAGTCCACGACCAGGAACCCGCGCTCGGTGGCGTAGACCGCGTCGATCCGGCCGCGGACCACCTGGCCGCCGAGCACCAGCGCGAACGGTGGCTCGATCGCGAACGGGGTCCGCTCCGAGAACGGGCCGGCGTTGAACCGCTCGATCAGGTGCTGCAGGTCGGTGTCGTCGTCGATCTCGGCGTCCCCGCGGCCGGGGACCTCGTCCAGCCCGACCAGCTGCTGCTGACCGAACCGGTTCTCGACCCAGGCGTGGAACCGGGTGCCGAACCGGGCGGCCGGGGACGGTTTGCGGGGCATCGGCCGGGCCAGCTCGGCGGCCAGCTTCTCGGGGTCGTCGCGCAGCCGGGCCACCGACGTCGCCGACAGGCTCGACGGCAGCGGCACGTCGATCGTGTCCGCCCGGCTCTCCCGGGCCTCCTGCAGCAGGCGTTCGAGCTCGTCGTCCCAGGCGGCCACCAACCCGGTGTCCTCGTCCGACAGCCCGGTGTCGTCGAGCAGCGGCGGGGCCGCCATCGCCTCCCGCACCAGCGCGGCCGCCTGCTTCCGCCGGTCGATCTCCGCGCCGTCGGGCTCCATCGGCCACGGGTAGGCGGTGGTGTCCTTGAAAACGGGGTTCGTCGCGTCCGGGTCCGGCTGCGGGCACCACGCCTCCGGGGCCGCGTCCCAGGCCCGCATCGAGGCGGCGGCACCCAGAAGGTACGGCGAGGGGCCCATCGACGTCTTGCGACCCGACTTCCACCAGTGCCCGGACAGCACCATCGACCTGCGGGCGCGGGTGAAGGCGACGTAACCGAGCCGCAGCTGCTCGATCTCGTCGTAGGCCCTCACCTGCTTGGGGAAGGCGTTCACCGCAGACTCGGAGTAGTCCGTCGCCTGCGGCAGGTCGTCGGCGTCCCCGCGCAACGGCGAGGGCAGCACCGCCGGGCCACGCAGCCACTGGGCGCGCCCCTGGCTGTTCGGGAACTTGGTCCGGCAGACGCCGGGCAGGAACACCACGTCCCACTCCAGACCTTTGGCGCGGTGCACGGTGAGCAGCTTGACCGAGTCCGTCACCGACGGGGTGGCCGCGTCGAGCCCGTTGCCGAGCTCGTCCTCGGCCTGCAGGTAGGCCAGCAGGGCGGGCAGCGAGACGTGCCCGTCCAGCGACTGGAAGTCGGCGACCGCCTGCACGAAGGTATCCAGGTTCTCCCGCCGCGACTCCGCCGTGCGGTTCGCCGAGGCGGCCAGCTCGAGCTCGATGCCGGTCACGTCGATGATCCGCCGGACCAGGTCGAGCAGCGGTTCCCCGACGAACCCGCGCAGGTGGCGCAGCTCGCCGGCCAGCAGTGTGAACCTCTCCCGCGCCTCCTCGGAGTAGGGCAGGCGGCCGGGGTCGTCCATCGCGTCGCTGAGGGAGACCAGGTCGGTCGGGTCTGTGCCCTCGACCACCGCCGCGAGCTGTTCCTCGATCGTGCGGCCGTCGTCGCGGGAACCGGCACCGTTCACCGTGGCGAGCTGCTTGGCCCGGTGCCCGAGCAGGGCGAGGTCGCGGGCGCCGATCGCCCAACGTGGGCCCGCGAGCAGGGCGAGCAGCGCGGCGTTTGCGGTCAGGTCGTGCAGCAGCTGCAGGGCGGCGACGACCTCCGCGACCTCCGGCAGCCGGAGCAGGCCGTTGATGCCGACGATCTCGACCGGCACCCCGGCGTTGGTCAACGCGTCGTAGACGTCCGCGGCGTGCGCGTTGTCGCGGGTCAGCACGCCGATCTCCTTCCACAGCGGCGTCGGCATCGTGTCGTAGGCACGCCGCACCTGGTCCACGAGGAAGCTCAGCTCCCCGTCGTACGTCTCCAGGAGTGCGGCGCGGACCTCGCCGTCACCGGCCTCCGGCTTCGGCTCGAGCGGTGCGCTGCGGGTCCGCTCGTCCGCGTAGAGCGGTCGGGCCAGGTCGTTCGCGGTCGCCAGGATCCGCTTCTCCGAACGCCGGTTCACCGTCAGCGAGTAGACCAGCGGAGCGGAGCGTACATCGGACGGCGGGAAGTCCTGAGCGAAGCCGAGGATGTTCGAGACCGACGCGCCGCGCCAGCCGTAGATCGCCTGGTTCGGGTCGCCGACCGCCATCACCGGATGCCCCAGGCCCTCCTCGAGCGTCTTGCCGGAGAACAAGGCGGAGAGCATCTGGGCCTGCGCGACGGAGGTGTCCTGGTACTCGTCGAGCAGCACCACCTTGTAGGTGGCGCGCTCGGACTGCCCGACCTCCGGGCAGTCCATCGCCAGCCGGGCGCCACGGGCGATCTGGTCGGAGAAGTCCATCAACCCGAGCTCGGCCTTCAGCGCCCGGTAGTCCTCGACCAGGCCGAGCAGCTCCGCTCGCCGGTGCATCGCGGACACGACCGCGTCGATGCCGCTGCGACCGCCCTTGGGACCGGGTTCTGCGGACGCCCACAGCGGCAGCTCGGCCGCCTGCCAGCTGCGTAGCCGCTCTGGTGTGACCAGGTGCTCGGAGAGCTGCGCGTCGAGCTGCAGGAGGTAGCCGATGACCGTCTTCAGGTTGTCGGTGAGGTGCTCGACGCCGGCGCGGTGCTGCCCGATCGCCCGGGCCGCGAGCTGGTAGCGCGAGGCGTCGGCGACCACCCGGGTGTCCGGCTCGTGACCGATCCGCAGGCCGTGCTCGGTGAGCAGGTTCGCGGCATAGGCGTTGTAGGTCGCCACGGTGGGCTCGAGCTGCTCCTCGGCACCGTCGGGCAGCGGCGTGTCCACCGGGCGTAGGTAGCCTGCCCGGCGCAGGGACGTCCGGATCCGCGCGGCCAGCTCGGTGGCGGCCTTGGTGGTGAAGGTGAGACCGAGCACCTCCTCCGGAGCGACCTGTCCGGTGGCGACCAGGTAGACGACCCGGGCAGCCATCACCTCGGTCTTGCCGGAGCCGGCCCCGGCGATGATCACCGCCGGCTCGAGCGGGGCGGAGATCGCCGCGAACTGCTGGGCGCTGAACTCGAAGTCCGTGCCCATCACCAACCGCAGCGCGGCCGGTGTCGGGACGGCACGGGGTTGGAAGGTCATGACAGCACCGTCCCCGAGCCCTTGATCGGGCAGATCGAGACGAAGGAGCAGTGGTCGCAGTAGTCGTTCACGGTCGCGGTCAGCTCCTCCGAGCGCAGCACCTGCGCGGCATCCATCAGCTGGACCTCGGCGAGCTTGCGACCCTCGGCGTCGGGCTCCTGGAGCCCTTGCGGCTGGACCTTCGGCAGGCCCTTGTCGTCGATCCGCAGCTGGACCAGCTCGGCACCACCCGAGCGTGCGTCCGGGCCGGCGAGCGCACGGGCCGCGCCGTGGTCGACGGCGAGCTGGTAGAGGCCGAGCTGGGCGTGGTTGACGAGCTTGTCCTTGGTGGACGGGTTCTTGCTGGTCTTGAAGTCGATCACGACCACGTTGCCGTCCTGGTCGAGCTCGAGCCGGTCGACGAAGCCGCGCAGGACCACCCGTTCACCGTCGGGCAGGGTGAGTGCGGCCTCGATCGACTGCTCGGAGGCGAGGAAGGTGCGGTCGGGCCGACTGGTGTGCCAGGCCACGAAACGGCGGATCACCTCGCGGACCTCGGCGCGCTGCTTCTCCTTGGCCCACGGCGTCTCGAACACCAGCCGGTCCCAGATCTGCTCGACGTGCGCGACCAGGTCGGCGGCGTCGCTGAGCTCGCCCTTGCCGACCGCGTCGGCCAGCGCGTGCACGACGAGCCCGAAGCCCTGCGCGAACGTCTGCCCGGCGCTCCCGGCGGCCTCGCGGTCCAGGAACCAGCGGGTCGGGCAGTTCACCAGTCCGTCCAGGGCGCTCGCCGAGAGGGTCAGCGGCTGCTCGATGTCGCGCAGCGCCCGCTCGGACCGGCTCCGCGCCCGGGTCCCCCACCAGCTCGCCGGGTCGGCCTGCGACACCAACGGGTCCCCGCGCTCGGTGGCCATGGCCAGGGTCGCCAGCCGGGCGGCCGCCGCGCGCTGCAACCCGGGGTCGGACCCGTCCCCGGCGACCCGGCGCAGCTCGGCGACCAGGCCGGTCAGCGACAACGGCCGGGCGGGACGGCCACGGACCGGCGCCGGCACCACGCCGAGCTCGTGGACGAACCGGGACGGCTGGTCGCCGTCCTCCTCGGTGGACTGGACCGCGGTCACGACGAGCCGTTGACGGGCACGGGTGCACGCGACGTAGAACAGCCGTCGCTCCTCCGCGAGCAGCGCGCTGGTCGCGGTCGGCGGCAGCAGCGCGTCGGCACCGATCCGGTCGGCCTCGAGCAGCGAGCCGCGGCGGCGCAGGTTCGGCCAGGTGCCCTCCTGGACGCCGGCGACCACGACCAGCCGCCACTCGAGGCCCTTGGAACGGTGCGCGGTCAACAGCCGGACCGCCTCGCCGCGCAGCCCGCGCTCGGCCAGCGTGTCCGCGGGGATCTGCTGGGCGCCGAGCTCGTCGAGGAAGGTCGCGACGCTGGTGTGTCCCCGCTTCTCCTCGGCACGGGCGGCCACCTCGAACAGGGCGCAGATGGAGTCGAGATCACGGTGCGCGAGCCGAGCAGCGTGCCCGCCACGCTCGATGTTGGCGCGCAGGTGGTGCCGCCACGGTGTGCCGGCCCACAACGTCCACAGCACCTCCTCCGCGGTGCGGCCGGCGACCAGCTCGCGGTGCCCCTTCGCCAGCAGCACCGCGAGCCGCTTGGCCTTCTCCGCGGGGCGCCCGGACAGCCCGACCAGCTCGCCGGGCTCGAGCAGCGCCTGCCGCAGCAGCTCGTCCGAGGGCAACGTCGTCCGCTCACCGTGCAGCTCACGGTCCTGGGCGCGCAGCTGGCGTCCGAGTGCGCGTATCTCCGCGGCGTCGAGCGCACCGAGCGGCGAGGAGCACAGGTAGTGGGCACGCTCCACGGTCAGTGCGGTGAGGTCCACGACCGCCTTCAGCGCCTCGAGCAGCGGAAGCACCGAGGGCTCCTGCACCAGCGGGAGCTCGTCGCCCGCGACCTCGACCGGCACCCCCGACCCGAGCAGGGCCCGCCGCAGACCCGGGATCGACGTCTTCCCGGACCGGACGAGCACCGCCATGTCGGACCAGCCGATGCCGTCCTCGAGGTGCGCCCGCCGCAGGAGGTCGGCGATGTGGTCGGACTCCGCGCGGGCCGTGGTGAACAGCGCGACGTCGACCCGCCCGTCGCCGTGCTCCACCTCCGACGGGACAGGCGAGCGGAACTTGCGGAACAGGTCGGCCTCGACCGCGCCGGCGGTCGGGATGCCCTTGGCGACCTCGCGGGAGGCGGCGAGCAGGGTGGCGCCGAAGCGGCGTGCGGTGCGCAGCGCCACGACCGGGGCCCGCTGCCCCGTGCCGGTGCGGAACTCGCTCGGGAAGTCGAGGATGCCGCGCACCTCGGCACCGCGGAACGCGTAGATCGACTGGTCCGGGTCGCCGACCGCGACCAGGTTCCGGCCGTCACCGGCCAGCGCCTGCAGCAGCGCGACCTGGCGCGGGTCGGTGTCCTGGTACTCGTCGACGAAGACCCACGAGTAGCGCTCGCGCAGCTGTGCCCGCACCTCGGGCGTCGCGGCCATCGTCGCGGCCCGGTGGATCAGCTCGGGGTAGTCGACAGCGGCCTTGTAGTCGAGGCTGGTGAGGTAGTCCTCCATGAAGGCGGCGGCCGCGGACCAGTCGTCGCGGCCGGCGTCGGCGGCGATCTTGGCGAGGTCGTCGGGGTCCAGGCCCTTCTCCCGGGCCCGGGAGATCACCGCGGCGACCTCGCGCGCGAACCCACGGGTGCGCACCGCCTCGGCGAGGCCCGCCGGCCAGCGCGAGGTGCCGGTCGCCCGGGCCCCTTCGAGCAGCTCGCGCAGCTGCACGTCCTGCTCGGGGGCACTCAACAGGCGCAGCGGGTCGTCGTAGAGCCCGGTCGGCCCGTAGGCCCGCAGCAGGCCGTAGGCGAAGGAGTGGAACGTCGAGCTGAGCGTGGTCGCCATCGTCCGGCCCAGCCGCGCGGTGACCCGGTCCCGCAGCTGCTCGGCCGCCTTGCGGCTGAACGTCAGCGCAAGCACCGAGTCCGGGGCGACGCCGCGGTTCTCGATCCGGTCGACGATCGCCTCGACCAGCGTGGTCGTCTTCCCGGTGCCCGGGCCGGCCAGCACCAGGAGCGGGCCGGCCTGGTGGTCGACCACCGTCTGCTGGAACGGATCCAGGGCAGGAGCGGACAACCTTCCCGGAGTGGGATAGACCAGGCGGTACGTCGACATGTGCCCAATCCCATCACGGACCGCCGACAGAGTCAGTCGCTCCCCGAAGACTCCTCCGGCCACCACGCCGCGGCGGCCATGTCCACCGCACCGGAGGCCCGGAACGCAGTGCCTTCGTCGAGGTGGTACGCACGCGCCTCGCCGTCGTGGCACACGGCCAGGCCGCCGTCGGCGTGCACGACCCGCCACCACGGGACGGACCCGCCGTACAGCGCCATCACCCGGCCGACCTGCCGCGGTCCCCCGCTCCCGACCACGGCGGCGATCGCGCCGTAGTTCATCACGCGTCCACGCGGGATCCGCTCGACCAGGGACAGCACCCGCTCGACGTACTCCTCCCGGTCCACGCAGCTCACACTATCCGGCGCCCACGGCAAGCCTGCGGCTCAGCGTCCCCGTCGCGCCGACGACGACGAGCAGCCCGGCCGCGAACAGCCACGGCGACGCGGGCAGGTCCAGTCCCCCGGCCAGCCGGGCAGCCAGCCACACGAGCACGGCGACCGCACCTAGCAGCGCCGTGCGCCGCAGCCAGAGCCCGATGAGCACCCGGTCGAGTACGACGGACGCGGGACCGTAGCAGGCGAGCAGGCAGACCACGTGGAAGGCGAGCAGCAGGCCGGTGAGCACGAGCAGCTGCCAGGACAGGGACTCCTCCACCGAGATCACCCAGTACCCACCGAGCACCAGCACCACCGCCAACGGGCCGTGCGAGTCCGGCACCAGCGCGGAGATCACGGTGAGGACCAGGACCAGGGCGACGGGCACCGTCTGCACCGGAGCACCCGCCTGGACCTCCACACCGAACGCCAGCCCGGGCAGCGCGGCGACCAGCACGCGCAGCAGCGCCTGCTGCCCAGTCAGCCCGGTGAGCCCGTCGAGGAAGGACCTCGCCGCGGAGAGACGGCTCATCGGCGGGCCAGCCTCGGCATCGAGGCGCGGCGACCGAGCCGGCGGAGCACCTCGTCGAGGGTGCCGGGGCCGCGCCAGCTCACGACCGGGACACCGGCCTTCTGCACCTTGCGCAGCAACGCGTCCCGCTCGAGCCTGCGCATCCGCCATGCCAGCCGCAGCCGCGGGTCGTCGTCGCCGAGGTCGACGTCGTCGGGCAGCGTGTCGACCACGATCACGCTGACCCCGCGGTCCGCCAGCATCAGCGTCGCCGTGCTGGACTCCTCGGAGAGCATCGGCGAGAGCACGACCACGACCGTGCCTTCGGTGAGCCCGAACTGCATCCGGGCGTCGGCCTGCCGGTTGGATCCCGGGCTGATGAACGCCAGCGTGTCGAGCATCCGGCGCAGGTGCCGGGTGCCCGCACCCATCGGCACCACGTTGTGCCGGGTGGCCCCGAGCACCCGCAGTCCCACCCGGTCGCCCCGGGCCAGGTAGTGCTCGGCGACCGCGCCGGCGGCCCGCACCGAGACGTCCAGACTCGTGCCGGTGGTGCCCTCCGGATCACCGAGGTCGGCGACCGAGTCGACGACCATCAAGATGTTGCTGTCCTCCTCGGAGTGGGTGCTCGTGACGTGCAGCGCCCCGGTGCGCAGCGACACCCGCCAGTGCACCCGCCGGAGCCGGTCGCCGGGCGCGAACGGGCGGATGCTGGCGAAGTCCGTGCCGTCCCCGGTACGACGTGCAGGGTTGGTGCCGACCAGGCCGATGGGATGCGGGGTCGGTGCCCTGGTGTCGAACCGTCCCGGCAACGGCAGCGTGGTCAACAGCTCGGAGTACAGCCCGGCCGGACCCCAGCGGAACCCGGCCCACGGGCTGGTCGCCGCGACGAGGCCGTCGCCGACCTGCCGGCGACCCCAGCGCAAGGTGGCGAGCGGGAGGTCGACCGTGATCGTCCCGGCCGCGCTCGGGGCGGTGGTCCCGGCGACCCCGGTGGGCGGCTTGAACGCGAGGAACCGGCGCGGGGTCAGTGCGGCGACCGCATGCTCCACGTCGGCCGCCTCCCGCAACGTCACCCGGACCGCGGTCCCCTCGCCCTCGCGCAGGCTGGCGTGCAGCAGGCGGCTGTCGCCCCGGGGCTCGGTGCCCGGGCGGTGCCGCACGGCGACTGCCGCGCAGACCAGCAGCGGAGAGGCCAGCACCAGCAGGTCGAGCCGGCCCACCGCGACCGCGACCGCGGTGAGGCTCAGCGAACCCAGCGCCGCCCGGAGCAGCCCCGTGGTCGGTCGCCAGGTGGGCCTCATCCGCGCCGTTCCGTGCGCGGCTCGAGTGCTGAGGGCGTGGCCACCTGGGCGAGGACGCCGTTCACGACCGAGGCACCGGAGACGTCGCTCATCCACAGCTCCGGCTTGACGGTGATCCGGTGTGCCAGCACCGCGGGAGCCACCGCCTTCACGTCCTCGGGGACCACGTAGTCGCGTCCGCCGATCACGGCGTACGCCCGGGCGGTGAGCATCAGGGCGAGTGCCCCACGCGGCGAGGACCCCATCAGCACGTGCGGGTGCGACCGGGTGGCCGACGCGAGGGACACGCAGTAGCGGCCCACGCTCTGCTCGACGGTGACCGTCTCGATCGCCGCCTGCATCGCGAGCAGCCCCTCGGCGTCGGTGACCGGGTCCAGCTGCTGGTCCTCACGCTGGCGCGCGAGCCGGCGACTGAGCACGTCCCACTCCTGGTCCAGGGTGGGGTAGCCGAAGCTGACCCGCATCAGGAACCGGTCGAGCTGTGCCTCGGGCAGCGGGTAGGTCCCTTCGTACTCGACCGGGTTGGCGGTCGCGAGCACGTGGAACGGCGCGCGGAGCGGGAACGTCTCGCCCTCGACGGTCACCTGCCGTTCCTGCATCGCCTCGAGCAGCGCCGACTGGGTCTTCGGTGGGGTGCGGTTGATCTCGTCGGCCAGGAGCAGCCCGGTGAACAGCGGCCCGGGCCGGAACGCGAACTCGCCCTGCTTCTGGTCGAAGATGAACGACCCGGTCAGGTCCGCGGGCAGCAGGTCGGGGGTGAACTGGGCGCGGGTGAAGTCCAGGCCGAGCGTCTGCGCGAACGACCGCGCCGCGAGTGTCTTGCCGAGACCCGGGAAGTCCTCGATCAGCACGTGGCCGCCGGCGAGCACGCTGCTCAGCACCAGGGTCAGCGCAGACCGCTTGCCGACGACGGCGCGCTGGACGGCGTCGAGCACCTCCGAGGCCATCCGGGACACCTCGGAGACAGCGAGCTGGCCTGTGGTCACAATGCCTCGATCCTGGTCAGGAGACGGTCGATTTGGTGCAGCGACAGGCGCGCGGCGCGCGGATGGTCGAGGAATCCGGCGAGCTCGGGGCCCAGCAGGTCGGTCGCCGCGCCAGCGTCGGCGACCCGGCTGAGGCCGTGCTTGGTGACCAGCCGGCGCTCGGTGATCTCGGACAGGTACCGGTGCAGCTGGTCGGTGACGTCGCGGGAGTCCAGGTGCTGGGAGATCACCCGTTCGAGCAGCGAGAGCCTGGCGTC